>JAISDH010000332.1 GCA_031264975.1 Bacteroidales bacterium | reverse complement strand
TCGGGACTTTTCGTTTAAACTTGAGGCTGCCTATTAATGGGCGCCAATCAAAACCGTATAGCCCAGAAATATTTAATAAAGTTCTAAAAAAAATGGACATTTCATTTTGGCGATTATAGTTTGTTACTTATTTTCAGCAAAGAAATGATTTTCTATTGAACAATATCCGCAACCTAAACAAAAATAACCCTACTTTTCATGATTTAATTCGATTTCGATACATGGACGGAGATATATTGGTATGAAGTTTAAAATAGCGGCTTAAATAGGATTGGTCGGGGAAATTCAGTTTGTCTGCGATCCCCTGTATTGATATATCGGGATTTTGCAGCATAACTTTTATTTCGAGTATCAGCCTTTTATCAATCAATTCTTTGGGTGATTTGCCAGTTGCAGTTCTTTCGATGATTTTTCTTAAATATCTCGGCGTAATGCATAGCTTTTCCGCATAAAATGTTACGCTTCTTTCTTCTATTATATGCCTGTCGAGCAATGACAGGAATGTGTAAAACTGTCTCTGTTTGCGTGTACCTTGATTTTCCGAATGTTCAAAATACATCTGGCATTTGTTATAGAGATACAAAAAATAGTTTTGTACAAAATTGCGCTGCATCAACGGGATAAAATCATTATCTTTTTCCTTGTGGATTAGTGCTGCCGTTTCCATATAGAGTTTGGCATTTTTTAGAAAGTCGCTGTTGACGGAGAGTAAACAAAACGGTGCACATATCAGATATCTGGAAAAAGATATACCCAGCCTCAATACTATATAATCGTACATCTCTTTTGAGAAAATGAACGCCTTTACCCAAAAATCTTCCGAAGATTCGATTACGGTGAAAGTAGTACCTGGCAGGATGATTGTTTCCACGTCTTTTGTAATCTGGCATTCTACCAGGCCGATGTTAATAACGGCTTCTCCTGCAATACATAAAAACACAATTCCACCGTCTGTCCGGCGGGGGAAATTTCCAAATGTGTTCAGATTGGTTTCTGCATAACAATAATGCCGGAAGTTTAAAGAAAACATTTCATCCATGACTTTGTTTACATATTATATCTGAAAAATAAGGCTGCAAAGATACAAAAGTTCTGATAATGGATAATCTTGGCGTTTTTCTGAAAACAACAGAGACGTGATTAGTAATTATCTTTACGGAAATATTTTAATAGTAAACAATAGATGACATGAATAAAATTTTAGAATTCCTAAACGCTTGTGGGCTATACTATTTAGCTACATCCAATGGTAATCAGGCAAAAGTACGTCCTATGAACTTTGCTAAGAATATAAACGGAAAGATGAGTTTTTACACCAGCAAGCAGAAAGACCTCTACAAGCAGTTGGAAAAGAATCCACTGGCGGAGATTTCTGCAACAGGTAAAGGAGGGTGGATTCGTATTTACGGGCCTGTAAGCTTTAATGAATCGCCGGAAGTTTTCGATAATTGGGCAGCTGAATCCGCGTATTTCAGATTTGCAGATGAAAACAAAGTCGTATGCAGCTTTGACGCTATAACGGTTGAGTACATGCCCGGTTATCAAGTGCCGTTGCCGGACTTTATTGTAGGCTGGGAAAGAACAGTTACGGCGGAAGGAGAAGTAAAATACACTGCCAGGCTATAGTAAAATACGTCGTCTGTTGTTATTTGGTATACCGTTCCATAGACAATAATCCTGATAACTAATTTTTTCCCTTCTTCCAAAACAGTAAGGTGAAAATTGTCTGTATATTGCCGTGAGGAAATAGGAAACAGCATGAGATGACGTATCCCCCGCGGCAGCGTAAACCAGCGACTTGTTGGACCGTCGAATCGAACCGTATCAAATTCTCCTGTTGATTGACGCGCACTCGCACTGGATACGGTGTCGTAATGATCATGTATGCGCTCATCTCTGTTTGACCGCTTAAAATAATCTTTCGACGGTTCAAAACGGAGCATATTATATCGTATGTCGGTATTGCTAATTAAATATATATTTATATTTTAGCAAAAAAAGAGTGGTGAAATGTCCAAAATGTTCAAGTGAAAAAAGCGTTAAGTCAGGAAAAATCAAAGAAAGACGACACTAGCAATGCAAAGTGTGCGGACGCAATTATACGGTAGAATTAAAATCAACCGCCAAGTCCCAATCCTAAAAAAAGCAAACTTTATATTTATATCTTGCAGGGCTTGGTTTCGGTTCAATCGGAAGATTCTTAGGCTTAAGTAATGTTTCGGTTTTAAACGGGATAAGGAGCTTTGGCAGGGAATTAGAGACGCTTGATTCGGAAAACAAAGAAATAGAAATAGTCGAAGCCGAAGAAGAGCATACATGCATAAGTTCAAAAAACTTGTTGGTTATGGATTGTTGTTGACAGATATGGAAAAAGAATTATCAGTTTCGTTCTTGACGGCCAGAGTAAAGAAACGGCAAAAATTTCCGGAAAAAGATAGAACATCATAAAATGAAGCATATATCAAGCGATTATTGGAAGCCGTACGAAAGCCTTGTCCTATGGAAAAACACCTGTAAACAAAAGCGGAAACATTCACAATAGAAGGGTATAATAGCTTTATTCAGACAATTTTAGGCAAGAATGAGAAGAAAATCAAAATGCTATTCCAAGAAAATTGAGATGTTGAAAATATCTATACTTCTATAGATGTATTATAGAAATGGAATAGTATATATATTTAATTGGCAACGCCAAGTGAGAAACTATACCAATCAAGTATTTCCATAGATAAAAATCTAACATTTTTTGATACGGGTGGACATGCTGCATCTTTTCAAAGGGAAAATTGGGACAAAATAGTAGAACTGATATTCTCCAAAACCGGCAATTGATAAGGCGTATTTGATTGAAGCCGATTGTACTTTTGGCAAATATGCGACAACGACAACGTCATAACGTTCCGACATCAGGGTAATCTCCACTTGATTTTGACTGTCTTCTACCGTACTGCTGCCGGTGATATTTCTTTAACAATTACCAAGGTTGCTTTGTCATTAAAATGAGTTTGCGGGCAGGGTAAGGGCACGAATCTTATTTGAGGTGCGAAAGCAATAGCGGTATTTTTTGTACGGTGAGCAATCCGCTAACAAGTATAAAATAGGGTGGTAGGACACCGTTACGACTCCATTTCATTTCGATATTCAGCAGTTCGGTAGCAGTTTTGGACATATCAAACCCAAACGATTCGAGCGATGGTCGAATCCTGTCGGGGAAAACACAGGGCTCCCCTTTTATTCGGGCGCATTTGCCCAGTGCGCAAAGATGGCAGCTTCCCGCAAAAAAAGCCTTACTGCCGGGATACTTTTTTTCCATGTTCAATAGCTTTTCATCTAACGCAAAGCGCACTTCTTCGATAATCTGGTATGTTAACGGCGTACACAATTCCCAACCTTTATTGTGCGCTATCACCTCCTCCTCAATATCTATTTTGGTACCGATAATCCATGCCATTTTGTAACGCGAGAGCTCCGCTCCGGTATCAAAATCAAATGGCGGACATGCCCAACATGCATTGTACCGGTTGCATCTCTCGCAATAAACGATAAATTTATCTGCATCGCGATAGCGGCGAACATAATTTTCTAAACTTGTTTCAGCTATTATATGACTTGTGCTATACATGACTTCTTTTTTACAATGGAACACGGATACAATGGATTGAACAGATGAAAATGGATAAATCAATCCATGTACATCCGTTAAATCTGCGTCATCTGCGTGCTGTCAATATTGTTTGGGCTCTTTAAAAACCGGCTTGTCAGGTCTATCATTGATCCGTTTTCGATGCGGTAAAAACGCTGGTTGGTGGATGCAGAATCCAATCCTCCGAAATATTCCACGTATGGGCCTAATTTGATGAAATCAAAGCATCGCAAAGCACAACCTTCGGGTAAATGCTGCCTACCTGAATACCATGCTATTTTGATGCGATTACCGGTTAAATTACGCAGGAAAACTGATAAATGTTGAACTTCCTGCGGGTCGGAATCGCCACCCATAAAACAGATACAAGTAATAGCATTCCCGTATTTTTCAAGCAATTCTATCAGCACATTTTTATCCAATATCTCGCCCGTATCTTTCATTAGGTAGGGACTATGACATCCTTTGCAAGCGTTGGGACAATTGGAAATATTGATAGCCAACGTTACTTCTCCGGGGACTTCCTGAAAGACTATATCATAGTTGTGAAACCGTAGCATAATGACGACGTTTGGCCTCCTCCTGCCTACTTTGTGAAAAGTTACTGATGCGTTTCAGGTACCCGATGACACGCGTCAGGTAATCGAGGTTTTTACTTTTGCATGACGGACATTCCGCTAGGCGGCGTTTGTCAATGTGTCCGCAGTCGTTACAAACCGTATTCGGAATGTTGAACGTAAAATAGTTGCAACCTTCCTGCGTGGCCACCCGCAACAATTGTTTGTATTGCTCTTTGCTCAAATGTTCTTCCAAATTCATATGTAGAGCAGACCCTCCGGTCAGGTGCTTGATGTATTTCTTACCATGCAAGCGGAATTTGTCGATGATGTTCAGCGATTCGTCTTCCACTATATAGAAATAACTGTTGTAGCAATCACGTTTTACAATGTATCCGTCGCGCCTGTCCCATTTGGCATGTTTCACGCCTACGTTTTCGGCGGGAATCATTTCGCAGTTGAACATTACATCTTTTGTACGGTATTTTTTGTTGTATTGTTCGATAAGTTTGAGTACCTGCTGAACAAAACCTTCATATTTTAGATTATCGTTGATTTCGATTCCCAAAAACTCGGCGGCTTCCACCATGCCATTTACGCCGATAGTCAGGTATTGTCGGCTAAGGTTGATGTATCCCGCATCGAATAAAGGCAGCATTCCTTTTTCCTGTATGTATTTCAGGTTCTCGTTATATGATAGTTGTACTTTATGCACCAAATCGACGATTTCTTCTAAGTAGAATTGGAAAGGTATCCCTTTGCTGACGGCATGCTGAATGCAACGGTTCAGATTGATGGTCAATACGCTTTTCGAGCCTGTGGAAACGCCGCCTGCGCCTAACGTATAACTGAATCCGTTGTCTTGAATTTCATTGCGCAAACGGCAACAACTACTCAACGAATCGGCATTGTCGCTTATGTAAGTGAAGAACGAGTGACCTTCCGAATACATCTCGGCAGTAAAATCACTGTATTCCTTGTCTTTGGGTTCGCCGTTTTCTGTAAGCAAAGCCATTGTTTCAACAGGAAAAGTCAATACGGAACGGGTACGTTCGCGGTTGAACCACTTCATGAAACGTTTTTGCAACCAGCTAAGCGATTCCCAATCGGGTTTGCTTTCGTTGGGAAAGATGAAATTTTCAAATAAACTTTCAAAATAGTAGCGATCATAGTATGAAATATTCCAAAACACCGCCTGAAAATTTCTTGCGCCCGTAGGTTGGTTGATGGAATAAACGATTTGCTCGAAATGGTCGGTAATTACCTTGTCTAATGTGCGTTGTCGCTTTGATAAATCGACCGCTTTATCGGTGTTCAGGTAATAATCATGACCGTATTCCAAACCGATAAAGTAATTCATGTACATCAGAAATTCGGGCGTGGCGCAGGCTCCACTCAACATACTGGAAACCATAAAGACCATGTTCACGAATCCACCGCAGAACGATCGCAGGTTGGTCGGCGCTTTCGAATTTCCTCCGATGGAAGTTGTGCCGCCAATCAGCCAAGGATACATGGTAATACTGGCGCAATAGTTGGTTAAACTTGTTTCATCATTTTTGTAGATGTAATGGTTGTTCAGCAAGTCGATGTATTTATCGGCGGCTTCTTTCCCGAACATTTCTTTTATGCGGTCGGTCAGCATCCGGCGATTGAGCCGTATAAAATTCGATTTGGGCAATTCGCCGATAAGCGTAGCCATGTTTTTATTTTCCACGTTGGCGTTGGCGTCAAACTTGCTGCCCGTAGCGGCGTTCGAAGCGTCACAGTAGTCCATCAGGAATTTGAGCTTGTCGCGCACTTCGCGGTCCTCCAGATGCTTCTGACGGTAAAGCATGTAGGCTTTAGCTACGGCATAATACCGTTCAGCCATCAAAGCCACTTCTACCTGGTTTTGTACTTCTTCTACGGTAATATCGTTCGTGATATTCACGCGGCAAAGGATATTACTGATAACATCCTGCGTGGCAAAACTGCCGACTGACAAGAACGCCTTTGATATGGCATTTTTAATTTTCTCAATGGAAAAAACTTCTTTTTTCCCGTCTCTTTTAACAATGAATAATTCCATAATATAACCTGTTAAAACAATTTCTTAAACAGGACATAACAGGAAAGAGGACACGAAAAGATGGATAGTTTGAAACCCGTCCTGCATTGCCTTTCACCCGAAAGCCCCAGCATGCGACATCAGGCAGGTCTTCTGACTTGTTCCGGATAGTGCGCCTTCCCATCAAAATCGACAGTGGCGTAAGGATGCACTCCTTTTAACAAAACTCACAGCTACGGGGATAGTTCCTGATTTTCACAGGATTCCCTTTTAATCTCAGTTACTACGGATAGCAATTATGAGAACCATAATGTCGGGAACAAAGGTACGGCTTTTTATTTGTTTAGTTATCAAATGTACCGTTAATTTATTAAGATGTTGTTAACATTGCAGCTAGTTCCTTTCAGTCATTAAATGAAAGTGATAAACTCTGTCGCCCGTCGGCTTGAAAATATTTCTATAATTAATTCGTATTTGTTCATAATTTGTTGTTTGCATTTAGTTCATTATTGCCATTTTCTTTTTGAATTGCGATTTTACCAGCATCTTGTGAACGGGTTTTACAGGTATAAAATAAAGCCTGCCTCCCCAATTGTTGTATTTCACAACTGTAGTTAAATACACTTCGGATTTTTCCCTGTCAACCAAGACCGACGTTCTGAATTTAAGATGTTTATCGTTTTCTTCCATTACTATTTCATTCTCGTTGCGGGCCGATACTGTAAAAATCATCAGCTTTGAACCCACCGGATAATGATCCTGCTCTTGGGCTTCATTTCCCGATACTGTTAAGCCGAATAGCAGAACAATACTGTTCCTTACTTTCATCAAAACAGCGCCAATACCCGACATTTTGAATATTTCTGTAGCTATTTTATCTACGCTCAGATGAGTCGATTGGCTAAGCATATACGAGTCGAAATAATCAACACTCCCGAATCCTTCCAATATGATAGACTTTGGAGAGATTTCTTTTAGCGAAACAATTTTACTCATAATCCTCTAATCATTGTATAGTAAAATTCTCTGTTCTCAAGTCGCAATAATAACGTCCTTTGGTTGCGGTAAATTTCAAAATGCAATAATCGGGGTCAGTTACACCTTGCGAATAAAACATTTTATCGCCAAAACACCACATTTCCTGTTTGATTGCATTGTCTTCAAGTATTTCCATTTTTCCGATTAACATGACGCCTTGATATTTTATTAATCCTTTCCGATAAAAATAAAGACAGGATTTCGGATTTTCGCCATATTGTTTTACGCGCATTGAAGAGGTATTTGTGCTGAAATAGAATGCTTTAATTCCATCGCACTTTCGAGGTGACAATAGGGCTTTCACATTCGGAGAACCTTCATCATCTATGGATGCAACGAAAGCGACTTTCCGTTTGGAAACGAACTTTTCTAATTTACGAATGTCAATGATTAATTTCTTCATATTCATGTTAATTTCAATACTTTTAAATCCTCTTTCTCATATTTATGACTGCCTTTTTGCGTCTTTTTGTAATTCCAGCATTTGATACAGTCTTCTTTTGTCAAACCTTTATTATCTTGAAAAAAATATCTTGTATATTTGTTATATTCAAATTGTTTGCCAATTGAAAATTTCTTTCCCGCTTTTTTGTCCGCCGCTATTTGATTATAAATTTCTATTGCCTCGAGGTACGTTTTTTTACCTTTGTTTTCGTTTAGCCAGTTTATAAACGGCACATTAAATTTAAAATGTTCGCCGACAAGGCTTTTGAAAAATGCACGGTGCATTTCGTTGTTTCGATAATTTTCATCAATCATTGAGCATAATGACGGAACGAAATTGTTGCTTTTCTTTGCTGCTCTTTTTGTAAATGGCTTATTTTCAATAAGATTGCAAATATTTCCCAACAAATTTTCTTTTGATCCTGTTGTCGGCAAATTATATTCTCGACACAATTCTGCCAAATCCTTCTTGAGAAAGTAGGTGTTGTATAAATCTTCCTTTGTTTTTGGGAGTTTCATATTTCAGGATTAAACCAATGTATTTTTTCTATCTATTCCATGTTTAATATCGTTTGCTATTTTGCATTATCATACACTTCCAGAGCCGGAATCAGACAACTAGCAATTCCCTTGATGTCGCAAACGGTGGCGGTCATCAAAATGGCTTCTTTCAACTCGTCGCGGGTGGCTCTCTCCTGTTTCGCCGTGGAGATATGGGAGATTACTGCTGTCGTCTCGCCCTGCGAGGTGCGAATGGCAATGTAAATTAACTGCTTTACTTTGTGTCCCAACGCCGACATTTGGCTGATGGCTTGAATCAGTCCGCTGAATGCCTATGCGACTTCGGGCGCTTCGTCTTGAAATGCTTCCTTCAAATTCTTTTTCGTGTTCATAATTACCCTTTTATTTTCAACACCATGGCATAATCCTGTTCGTTTTCTCTCTCAATTTTAAAGCCAAATTTTTTGTACATTTCTACGGCATAATTCCGCTTATCCACGCTCAACGAAATTTGTTTATATCCTTTCGCCGAATCAATCAGGTGGTGCATTAACCCTTGCCCTATCCCCAGATTACGGTATTCCTTGAAAACGGTAATGACTAATTCGGGTGTTTCGGAATCAATGTATCCGAAACTTTTAGACTCGCCGTCCGAAATACGCATCCATGCGCCGCCGACGGTTTTTCCATTTAATTCGGCGAATAAACAAAAGTCATCCGGTTTTTTTCCGAAATCACGGATAGCGCTGTTTATTTCGGGTTTTTTGATAATGGCACGGGGAAGCGGTTCCGCGCCATCGGGCTGAAAAATGGCTTCGTAGAGTAAACTTTCCAAAAGAAGGTAGTCTTCTTGACGGAAAAACCGATGATGCACATTCGAAACCCACAGGCTTTTGAGCATACTGTAATAATGTTCGTCAATCACTTTCCCATTTTTTATCGCCGTCTGTTTCAGGATGCCTTCGCATTCGAAACCGGCTTTTTGCAAGACCCGTTGTGAGGCAATATTGAAACCGAATGGTGTGGCATAAATCTTTTTTAATTCGGGAAAATGAAGAAAGGCGTATGAAACCATTTCTTTGACAGCTTCGCTCATGATCCCTCTGTTCCAATAGTTTTCGCCGATGAAATAACCTAATTCCGCTGTAATACGTTCGATGTCTGTATGTAGCGTGATACTTATACTGCCGACGGATTTTCCGTCAACTTCAATCGCCATAAGTGTTGTCGGCTTGGGTATGTTCATTGCCTTTGTAATAAATTGTTGACCATCTTCTTCTGTGTATGGGTACGGAAAAGCATCACGGAGGTTGTTCCAGACATGGATATTGTTTGCATGTTCGACAAGTGAGGCGGCGTCGGAGAGTTGCCATTCGCGTAATATAAAACGGGGTACATTCATTTTTTCAGCTTTTTCTTAAATTCTACAATCTTCAACAAATCAGGAAATTGTTCGCGTGTACGAATTTCAAGCAGCAACGGGAGCAGTTTCCCTATTGGTTTTGCACGATACAATTCTTCTTTGAGCGTTTCCGAAATGTCTAATGCTGTAAAACTTTCCAAATGTTTTTCTATGAAATAGAAAGTTATTTTGAAAAATTTGTCACACACCGACAGCCAAAATAGATTTTTCTTTCTGTTCAATACTTTACAAAGCCAACACCTCCCGTCGTTGTAATAATTCCACTCCAAAACCAAACTGTGTTCGTTGGTCAGGATTGCCGATAATTGTTCAAAAGCAGGGTAACTTTCCGCAAGGAAAGCATTCAAAACCTCGTTTGAAGGAAATATCGCCTGCTCATTTAATAACGGTTTTTCGTTCATGACAATCTAATATTTTTTCATTCCAATCGTTTGTTATTTTGCATTATCATACGCTTCCAAAGCTGGAATCGGATAACTGGCAATTCTCTTGATACCGCAAACGATGACGGTCATTAGGATTGCTTTTTTCAACTCGTCTCGGGTGGCTCCCGCCCGTTTCGCCATCGGCACGTGGGAGGTTATAGCGATCGTTTCGCCCTGCGAGACGCGAATGGCGATATAAATCAACTGTTTTATCTTGGCTTCATGCTGGCATTTGGCTGACGACTTGAATCATTTGACGACCGTGATTACTTTTTCCGTAGTTCAAGCGCTACCTTTCGCCTGTCCGCCATTTCCTGCAGCAGGAGAACCGCCATAGCCGCTTTTTCCTTTGGTGCGGAATCGGGCTTTGTTTCAGCATTCAACTGCGCCATCACTTCCCTGATGTCCGGCAGTTCCAACAAATTGACAGCAAGGCAGAAAAAGCTTTTGCTTCGCCCGTCGTCGAAGTCGGCAAGCAACCGCTCCAATATACTGACCTTCTCTTTCAGTTCGGCTTGATATGCAGCTAATCCGATTTCTTTAACCTTTTTAAAATCCGCAAGTTGCCGTTGTTTTGTGATAAAAGAATCCTTGATTTTCTCGCTGTCGTAATACTTTTTGCACGGGTATTCCTTACACAAGTAACAGTATTCAACCCTGTCGTGGCGTTTGGCGCAGGAGTTCACGCCGCAGTGCGCAACAAATTCATGTATTCCAGTTGCGACGCCGCCGCAGCCGGGGCATTTTGACACTCCTTTTGTATGGTAGCGCGGGCAAAGCCCGCAGTTTAGGCCGCACTGCGAAAATAGCGGATATATTCTTGTATATGATTCCATTACTTGTCCTCCTAATCCTTGTGTGCCGTAATTATCGTATAATTGTGAGCGTTTACCGTAATGACGCATTTACTTGTGTAGACATACCAATTCTTGCCTCTCCTTTGGATGTTTTCGGTTGACAGGATGCTTTGCCTGCACCAAGCGACGACATCATCAGTCCTCAGACCAAGATTTCGTTTTATGCGTTCTATCCCTAATTCTGTCGTATAGAGCAAGCCGATGTTTCGTATCAATTCATCCATAAACTCATCCTTTTAACGGTAGTAAAAACTCGCATAAATGCTTCTTGATTTTCTTCATTGCGTACCGCTCAATGATTGGCTTTTCAAAATCAACCACAAGTTTCTCAGTCTGTCCGGGCAGATCGTCCCAAAATCTTTGTATGCCTTCTGTTGTATGCTCGACCTCAAAGACAGCGTAATCGCCATTATCAATTAGGCGAGTTTCCAGTCCCTTTATCGTTTTCCCGTTCAAAACAAGTCCGACATCATAGCGATATTCTTCGGCCGGTATTTGGGCAGGCTTATCCAAAGCAATTCCCAAAACGAACATATAGTAGCCCAAAAACTCAGGCGCAGGTTGTACTGTCCTTTTTATGTAGCAATGCAGTGTTACACCCCAGAAAGAAACACAATGCCAATAATAAGAAAGTAAAACAAGAAAGAGCGAACAGGGTCGCCTTCTACTGAATTAAACATGCTAACACGAAACATCTCCCAAAAAACGTTTCCGCCAATTGTCCGCACTGTCAATGTGTGCAGGATTGAGGTTGTAATCTCAAGTATCCCGCCGTACTTTCACTAGGTTCTTATTTTTATTCATATTTCTAAAATATTATTTTATCGCCCCAAAGGTAACATTTCGTCCGGGTAATTGTCAAATGCTTGTATATTAACTTTATTCGCGGTTCTCTTCTATCAAGGCGAACAAACATTCGTTAAACACGGAGATCCTGTTATCAAGCAAGGCAAAAAACTCCCTGTCGATAGTCTCCACCGTTACAACGGCTTTTTTGACGATTTCTTTTCCTTCGTCCGTGATGTTTATCGTCTTCGCCCTTGTGTCGGTAGCGTGTTCCTGTCGGCTAACAAATCCCTTTTTCAACAGGGTTTTCAGTACTGAGGATGTTGTCATCGGGTCTATTTTTGAGTGCCGGGACAGAACGATCTGCGTGACTTCCCTGTTATGCAGCGTCAGCCAGTGCAGACTTGCCATTAACACATATTGCGAATGAGTCAGGTCGTATTGCACCAGCGCATCCCTGATCCTTCGTTGCCAGAGCGTGGTAACTTGCCACAACAGAAAGCCGGAACTATCTTCGGCTTTCTGTACGCTGAATGTATTATCTCTGTTTTTCATCAATAGTTATGCGCCGCTTTAATCTGTTCTTGCATATCGGCAGGCAAGGCTTCAGCATTTTTCCGGGCGACGAGTTTTACCCATAAAAAGCTTAGCAAACCTTTGACTGTAATTGTGATAGTGATTTTTAATCCGCCGTTGGTTTCTTCAAACAGATGGTCGTCGTACATTTTAGCGAGCGGAAATTTGGCAATACTAAGAAATCTTTCATTTTCAATTACTACGGGCAACTCCATCTTCACGTCTGGTCCGCCCTGAGGGCGAAGTGTAATGAAGTTGCCTACTTCGAACTTGCCTTCAAGCCGGGCAAATTCAATGCCTTTATCCCATGTATGCCAATTATTTACATCGGCAAACAATTTCCACATCTGTTCTTTTGTAACTTCTTTGGTTACAATTGAATGAGACTTACTCCACATATGTTTATTTCTATTTAATAAAACAATAAATTATTGAAGCAAATATAATAAAAATACATATACTAAGTACACTTATTAATTATTTTATGCTTCATAATTTTTATTCTATTACTATATCTTCTGTTACAATCGTAAAATCAGCATAAGCTTTCAGTTTCGCCGGGATAAAACGCAGGAGCGTATAATCGCTGTCACCAGTCGGGTAGTACATTTCCCAGCCTTTTTGCCATGTTTTTTGTCGCAATTCGTTATCCGTGATAATTTCTATCGTGCCTTGCAGAAGTACTCCGTGGAATTTGTCGGGTTCGCAATAGTACAGGCAGGCTTTTCCGTTTTGTTGGATTTCGGCGAATTTGCTCGAACTTGTGTTGGTGGTCAAAAAAACCGTAAGCGGGTTTTCTTCTGTTTCGTGAATGTCCGCAAGGCCGGGATATTCCCTGGGATTTTTAAGATTGAGCATGGCTCGAGTGGAGGGGAAGCCGTTTTTGTCGATATTGGTCAAATAGACTACCGACGCGTTTTCCATGACTTTAAGGCCTTCCGCCTGTTTTGCAGTTAAATTTTTCATTTGATTTATCGTTTTATGTTCCTCAAGTGGAACGGTTAATATTTAGCTATTATATCCATTGGAATCTTTGAATCGGCATATACTTGCCATAACTTTATTTTACCATTTTCTATTACTGCCTGCCATGTGGCGGGAAGTTTCCAGTAATTTTCATTGGTTTCCGCTCGTCTGTTTTCAAATGTTTTGCTTGCAAAACCGAATACCGCTATTTTATTTCCGTCAGAATAAACGTCCGTGATTTCTATTTTATAGTCTGGAAATAACTTAAAATAACCTGTCTAGTCAGTTTTCATTTCTTCTTTACCGCCAGTCGTTTTCCGGCTCCATGCATCAAGGGAAACATGGTCGTTGGTCATTAAGTCATAGATTTTATTCACATCATGCCCGTTTATGGCATTCACAAACTCGTAGAAAATGCTCATATTTGCCATATACTGCATCCGTTATCAACTTAACTTTATTGGGAGTCGAAGTACTGTTTTAAGCTTCTCCGGCGTGACTTTACGCGGATCGCTGAGATAGATTTCGTGGTGACGGCGGGTGTTGTTTATGTCGATGGTGTAACCGTTTTGGACAGCAAACCTGTCAAGCATGGCTACCGTCGCGGGTTCGTCATCATACTGGCCAATGTGCATAACCTGAACGCATAAACCCTCGTCGATGGTTTCGAGCCGCGCCTCTGAGGTATCAAGGTTCGGCTTTTTCTTCGCGAGCGCTGACTTGGCCTTCTCAAAGATATCTGTCGTAACGAAATCAGGCTGGCGTATGAGCGCCGTCCATATAAACTTGTTTTTATCTAAGATAATCTCACCTATGCCATTGGAATCATCGCCAGTGTACCAAAACCCCTCAAGCGGTGGCACAACGTATTCTAAAACGTCCTTATTTCCCATTTTGATTGTATAGGAAAGCCCGTAAAGTACCTCAATTGCCGAACTGTATTCCGCGCTTGTGTTCGGGTTGCCTTTGCCGTCAACGGCGATGAAAAGCATTCTCGGCACATCAATGATGGATGGCCTTGTCTTGGGCTGGTACAACTCTTTTTCTGTTTTCTTATAGTCTATGTTCATTGCTTTGTTCCTCCATGAATAGCTGATAACTGTTTTTCATTTTTCCTGTTTTATTACCGGAATCCACAGTTCGCTTTGGTAATCGGGCAAACTCATATTTCCG
>JAISDH010000301.1 GCA_031264975.1 Bacteroidales bacterium | reverse complement strand
GACAACTATGGCCGCGTAGAAATTGCCGCCAACCGGAAAGAGGCGATTGAAGCGGCTGTTGCCCGTATAAAAGGAATTGTCGCCGTACCCGAAGTAGGCGAAATTTATCCGGCAAAAGTGCGCTCCATCATGCCTTACGGCGTGTTCTGTGAGTTCCTGCCCGGAAAAGACGGATTGCTACACATTTCGGAATATGCTTGGGAACGCATCGAAAATATCGAATCGCTCGGCTTGAAAGAAGGCGATACGCTGGACGTGAAACTGATTGACATCGACCAGAAAACCGGCAAGTTCAAACTTTCGCGCAAAGTTCTGCTGGAACGTCCGCCACGACCGGAACGTTCCGACCGTCCTCTGCAAAGGAGAGATTAAACAAGTAACAGCTGGATAACAGAAAGAGGCGTAAGTTTATCACTTACGCTTTTTTATTCATTTGCTCATCTGCTAATTTCCGAATTATCGAATTTGCTAATTCATCACTTATTACTTTCAACTTATAACGGCTAACTGATTTTACGCTTTTCCCCGCTTTGTTTTCTTTGTTGCGCCGGTCAGGGCGTAATACAGCTTCCAAAAGTGCGCTTTCATGGCTTTCGTTACGGTAATCGTTCCGCCGTCGTTATGTATTCCGGCATAATCCAAATCGGAATCGACGACAATACGCTTGTTTGACTCCTCAAATTTTCGGACAGACTGCATGAGCGTTCCCTTACGGTACATGGTTTTCTTGCCGCCATCCGCGCCGTGTTGCGCAGGAGGTCGTCTTTTGCGTGGCCGAAATTGATTGATTTGATGATGCCGCTGAAAAATATTTCTTGAAAAATTTGCATAATTCAAAGATTTATACTATGGAATTGAAACAATTTGCGTATCTTTGCATTTTCAAATCTGGTTATCAACAATTTGAGTATAATTAAAGAACAGAAACATATATGACTTAGAAAGTAATATATTGATATAAAAAATAGTTGAGCTAACGCTCTTATTCTTCCGGTCTTCGAAATCTGGTAAATTTCATCCGAGAGTAAGGTTGCGAAGGTTCACGTCTTCAGGCGTGAACTGTTTGCGCTTATTTGGATGGAAAGGTTTACCAGAGCCAGAAGACAAATGGAAATAAGCAATTCGCAAACAGTTTACGCTTTTTTCATGTGATTGTGGATACAGGGAAATAATCAACTAACGATTTTAAATATAATGCCATGTTGAAGAATTTAAAACAAATGCAATCGCACGCCGATTACGGCAAAAGTGCAATGGAGACCGGAGACCATTCAAAAAACGGGGCGAGTCCGAAACGCCTGACGAGTAGAGGAAACGAATATTTACTTTGGGGAATTTTGGTCGTAATGCCAATAATTGGTTTTGCCCAAAACGGCGATTGTAATTTTTCGCAGGAAACTATTGACTATCTCAACAAAGGATTTGAGTATGATAGTTTGAGTAATGCAAGTTCTTACTATCAAATTGATTACAAGATAAAAGCAATCAACAGTTTCTACAAAGCAAAAGGGAACACTCCGCATTGCGAAATGATTTTGCAACAATTATCAGTTTGGCTTGTAGAATGTGGGCTATTAGAGTCAAAAGAAGAGCGTATCAACGATGCGATACAGAGTTTTGAATACGCTATTGAAGAGTCCACCGCCTTGTTGTCGTTGCCGATAAATGCTGAAGTCAGGCGGGAAACAGTGCAGCGAATTTCGCAGGCAGAGACAGATCTTGTAAAATTGCGGATGATACGGGAAGATATCAAAAAAGCTGAAGAAGAACGGCGCTTAGCCGAAATATTCCGCAAAATAGCCGAAGAAGAAGAGAAAGAAACTCATCCTTTTATCACATTAGGAGTGGGTTACGGAATAAGTTATGCTTCAAAGGCAGGATTGAACGCTTCCATATATATGCATCCAAACGGACTGATTATTACAGGTAGTCTGAGTTTTGATAAGGGTTGGAATATTGGTGGCGGTTATTCGTATGGCTCCCGGCGAAGCAATGGACACATAAAATTCTTGTATGGTAAAGTATACGAAGACCGATTGGGGTATATGGGCGTTGGTGGAAACTTCGATTTTTACAAAGATATTTTTGGTGTAAATGTGGATTTTGGACTTGGAGGCAATCTGGACACAATGAACGAGCCTTCTTTTTTAGGCTCTATCGGCTTATATATTAAAATTTAATTGTTTAAACACAATGAAAAAGATAATTATTTTCGGATTTATATCACTTTTCAGCACGGTAGCTACAGCTCAAATACTCACATTTGAAACAGTCGGCAACGTTGAATTATGCGATAGGTGTGATGGCTCTGAATTATGTATGCTAAAATGTAATGCCTGCAAAGTGCAGTATCGTGATGGCTTTGTAAGGCTATTTCGTTATGAAACTAAAAGATTGGGCGAAATACAAAATTTGTCGGAAGATGAACAGCAACGGCAAATGATTTCCCTTAAAGCATATATCAATGGAGAAATTAATCGTATTAAGGGACATATTCAGTTTTGTGTACAGTCGGAAATGCGGCAGGAAGAAGCAATACAAAGAGCAGTTACAGTTGCAGCACAAAAAGAGCAGGAACCATCCACAACTTATACGCCTCGTTCTGTAACGGAAGGTGTAAAAATGGGAATGACAGAGGGTATCTCGAAGGCAGGCGATAATGCAGCAAATACATTAGCACAACGAAATGCAGATAACATTAGAAGAGGCGAACTTGCAGAAAAAGAAATAGAGTACCGGAAATATAGAGAAAAAGCTGCTAAAAGGAAAATCGACGAATTGATAGATGAAGCAACAAGAATGGGATACAACAACAGCTACAAAAAACCTGCCAATTTGAAAGCCAATTTACAAGCTCAAATCAAAAATTCTCAACAAGAGAACGAAGATGCAAAAAAAGAATGTTTAAAAAGAGAAGAAGAAGCTCGAAAAAGTAACGATATTTT
>JAISDH010000293.1 GCA_031264975.1 Bacteroidales bacterium | reverse complement strand
TGTTGTTCCGTATTGGTTTCGCTGTCAAGATAAGTTCCCATTCTTTCTTGAAAATTAAATTGCCAACCGGCATACAGTTTCCAATATATTTTGTGATGAACATTCAATTTGATTTGGTTGCGCAGATAATCCGTTGCATACAGGGAAAGGTATCCTTTGCTGTTTTTTGTAACAAAGAGGTAGTTATATTGAATCCCTATCAGAGAAAGAAAACCTTTTTGGGGCATAAATTGCGCAGAAATATCTATTCCGGTAGCTTGTACGTTTGTCAGGTTATCACAGAACCAGTTTTCTTCCAAAGATAAACGTACCCAGTCAATAATCCTGAAACCATACCTGTAAAATGAGGTTACATTCAGATTCCACTGTTTGGGTTTCCAAGTAGCGCTTAATTCCGCCACAAGAGCCTGTTCCGGTTGCAGGTTGGGATTTCCTGTTTGAACGGCGCTGCTGTAGTACAAATCCGTGAAATTGGGTAAGCGGTATACATTTTGTACAAAATAATTAATTTCAACATGATGCGGCAGAAATAAAATACCATTTGTTCCGAAATTCCAATTGAAGCCATAATCCAAACACCAATTCCCTCTGATGCCAAAGGAAGTCTTAAAATTATTCAGCAGGAAATTCTCCTGAATTTGAATCCCAATGTGTTCCCTGTGCGTTCCCTTGTCGTAGGACGAAGTATCATGTTTTAAAAACACAGGAATGGGATTTGCAATCGGTTTTCCCAGATTATTGCTCATGATATTTTCCCTTTTTACGTCTATTCCTATTGCGGTATTACCCCATTTGTAATTGTATGCGGTTTGGAAATTAATTCCTTCCAATGCGGTTTCATGGTAATTGTGATTTGTATACCAACTTGGCGCCTCGTACCTGAAGAGTTTAAACAAGTCGTAGTTTTTCCGAAAATAGGCGCTGGCATTTATTCGCCATTGATTAATTATCAGATTATAGTTGACGCTTGTAAAAAATATGCGAAGATGTTCATACTGTTCCTTGTATTTTGCAGAATAAAATGAATTGGCTCCATATTCTTTCTCCTGCCACCCTCCCTGTAATTCAAAAACGCCTTTTCTCTTATCTTTATACAACATGCGAAAAAATAGATTACCATGAATATAATCCGTATTATGGTCATATCCTTCGCTACGATTGATGTTTCCACCTATGGTAAAGTAAAATTTCTTGATGCGGAAATGACTGTTTCCTGCCGCGCGAATAAATCCATACATACCGCCGCTGATAGACAGGTCAAAGATATTTTCTTCCGGAGTTCGGGTAATGATGTTAATACATCCGGCAAATGCCACCGTATTATAAGCCATGCTTCCAAGCCCTTCCAATACTTCTATTCTTTCAATAGCTTCAATATGAACAGGAACGTTTAGAGAGAAATGTCCTGTTTGCGGGTCTGTAAGATTGATTCCGTTTAATAGAACCATTGTTTGGTCAAAGGTGCTTCCCCGTAGACTTATATCTGCCTGTATGCCGTTGCCTCCTCTGGTTCGTAAATCAACGCCCTGAACATAAAGAAGCAAATCCTGTAAGGTTTCGACGCCGGCTTGCTCTATTTCACTGCGGGTAATAACAGAGGTGATTTGTTGAGGCGCGATAAAGACGGAGATTTTACTTTCTCCTACTATCATTTCCTCAAGCACAATGGTCTTGTCGCCTGTTGTATCGTTGACAAGCTGACCGAATAACAACGGTGAATACAAACTTAAAAAGCTACATGAAGAAGATAAAACACCTATCTTTACTACTTTATGCAAACTGTTGAATACGGCATAAGAAACCCGTGTCCAGCGGTTGAAGCAAAAGTGATACTTTCTTTTTGTAATGTTTTTGTCCATGAACTAATTTAATGAATGATTATAATAAAGAAACAACAGCCGCATATAGCGACTGTTGCCATGAAAAAAATAATTTCAGGGCTCTTAGCCCTTCGTCAACAAGTAAGAGGTACCAGACGGATTCGAACCGCCGTAGGAGGTTTTG
This sequence comes from Bacteroidales bacterium, assembly GCA_031264975.1. Classification (GTDB taxonomy): domain Bacteria; phylum Bacteroidota; class Bacteroidia; order Bacteroidales; family WCHB1-69; genus JAIROC01. The sequence continues at coordinate 3,843 of JAISDH010000293.1, read as the reverse complement.
CAGACCTCTGCCTAGCCCCTCGGCCATGGTACCGTTTTTCAATGCTGCAAAAGTACAAAAAAAAACATTATACTTTTCATATTATTGAAATTTATTTAAGCCTGTCATTATCAACGTACAATTACTGTGTTTTGGGAATAGGGATAATTTTACTGTCCAGAAAAAAGAACTCAATTGGCTGAACTATGCGGTCAAATACAAAATATTGACAACGGACAACCTCATCATTATTCCCATTTATAACAGCATAAAATCGCTCGCGGTTAAATGCGTTCATAATTTCCATATCCTGACTGTATTCGTCTGAAAGATACTCATCTTCTTCCAAAAGGTGGTACATGGTAATCGTTGTACGGTTTCCGTCGGTATCTTTTATAATAATCTCTTTAAACTTACGGTCAAAAATACTGTCTTTCTCCGCTTGTGTCGGCATAGCCATTGATTCGTAATTCAAATCACGGAAATCCGACAAAAAATCCAGCAAACGCAAGGTATCATATTGAGCAAGCCGTTGATTATTGTATGCAACAATATCGAAATGCCTGCTTCCGCTACGTATAATACTGAATGAATTTATCTGATTGATAAAGTCGGTACTGTTTATTTCCTGTACTTTAGACATTCTCAAACGAACAAGGTTATGGCTTTTCCAGGCGTCTTCCGAAGGATTGTATTTGGGACTGATAAATCCTCTAAATCCGGGCAGATAAACCACGCACGGAATAGAAGAACCTTCCATTAGGGCATAGTTTCCGAGGTTATCCATTGTTGACTGCCCAATGTAATATATTTTTTTACGCGTATGTTTGAATACTTTCAGACTACCCAACCGTATACGATAATCGTCGTAGTAAATTTCCACTTTTGTGGAACCGGACGACATCCGTTTGTTTATCGTAGTGCGCGTTGATTTCGCTACAATATCTTTTACCGTAATGTTATAGATACAATTAAGCAAATCTTCGATATTATTCTGTACAATATCATATTTCCCGTTTACCGTCCATTGTCCGTCTTTGCGTTCCAGCAAAACATGTTCTTCATAACTGTTTGCAAGGAATATTTTTGTTATTGCTCCCGTATCTTTTACCGAAAAGTTTTTCTCCGACGCATCCAGCGTTCCCGACCTGCGGGTAATAATAAGAATGACGGCTATCGCCATTATAGACAGACTGACAATGATAAGGATGAGGTTATTTCTTTTTCTCTTCTCCATGTGAAACTTTTTGAAATTATTTTGCATATTTAAATTTACGTATACTAACGAATATAATACTTAAAATTATAATTGTAATCAGAGGCAAAGCCAAATTAAATGTTTGCCACAGTGATTTCTCCTTTAGGATTTTGTTTTTGTCCAGCAATCGCATTTTAAAGTCCTTTGAACGTACCTGTAATATATCCTTGTCATCGCAAAGATAGTTTACGGCATTCAGTAAAAAGTTCTTGTTTCCAAAAACCATACCTGTATATCTATCGAAACCAAGCGGGTAAGCAAAATTATTTTGTCCCAGCTGGTTCTTAATCATATCTCCGTCGGAAACAAAAATCATTTTGGTGGCTTTACTCTTGCTTATAACGCCTAATTGAGTAATATCGTTTCCTTCCAAGTCGGAAAATAAGGAATTAAATTCTCCCTCTACAAGTACGCTAACCGGAAGATACTGTTTATTAAACTCTCTCATGTTTGCGCGACGTTTGAGCGTTTGTAGACTGATAATGGCGGGAGTATTCATAATCTTGGTTGTAGCCGAAGTCGTTAGCAATACTGTTTTCTTCAAATCCTTATTTGTTCCAATGGTATCAATAGAACTGATAAACTCCGTACGGAGAACGTTTAGATTCTTAACAATAGGATGGTCTGCAAAGGGAGTAATGATTGGAAAATAGTACCATGGGATATGCCTGTACTGCGCCTGTCCGCCTACGTTACTGGAATTGATGGGAATTTGCAAAGCATTTAAATCCTGTAGAAGATTGGTGTTCATTCGTATTCCATAGCGGAAAAACATATCTTCCAAATTCAAATCCCTACCGAAACAGGGCATTTCCATGTGATTATACAAACTGTCCATTTCTGCCACCACCGGGTCAACATACCATAATAAACGACCTCCTCGCATAACAAACTGGTCTAATAAATATTTTTCATAGTTGCCAAAAGGAATTGTGGGTTTGGCAATGATGAGTAAGTCATATTTATTATTTTTTATTTTAGAATCTCCCGATACCGAATCGGTTATTTCCAAATCGAATATGCTACTTATTTTATTGTTTAGTATGACAGAATCAACCACATAAAAATTGGCAATGGCAACAGCAGCTTTTAATACTTCAATATTGGTCAATTCCCCATGTCCTTTGAGGAAAGCCACCTTCGCATATTGCTGATTGGTTATCCTGCGAACGGCATTTCCAATGTTATATTCCAATTTCTCAATAGAATATTTGATAATACTTTCGCGATTATACAACAATCCGTCATCGGAATCAAGTAAATCTACGGGAACTTCCCGTTGGCGGTAAGAGATAATCGCCCCCGGAACAACATAGCGGGTATTAACGCCTTCTGCTTCCATAGATTGTATGGCTTGAGGCGTAAGCCCTTTTCTGTATAGTTCTCCATAGATTGCGTTCATCTCTTGGGCTTGTCTGCCTTTAGCTGGGTCGATAAATTCATATTCAATTTGCTTGGAATACGCTCGCAATTCGTCTAAAAACTCACGCGTCTTTGTCGCCAATTCTGCATAATCAGGAGGAAGTCCATTGCCTGCTAAATAAATCTTGATATAAATAACGTCGTCCAAATGCGTTAGCATATCTTTGGTGGACTTTGACAAGGTATATTTCTTTTCACTTGTAAGGTCGAATCGTGTAAAAACAAATATCGAAATAATATTAAAGGCTACAAGTAGCAATAACACATTAGTAAATCGAAAAAGATGTTCACGCTTTATATTTTTTACTTTTGAATCTTTCATGAGCTATAGAATTAAAGTTACCATTTTCGACTTTGTAATCGTAAACGAGAAAATAATAAAAACAAAATTATCACACTGACAAAATATAAAATATCTCTTGTATCAATAACCCCCCGACTGATAGACGCATAATGATGGTCTATGCCAAACCATTTTATTATCTGTCCGAAAGAACCGAACAGGTCAAAAGAATATACGAAATCAAATCCAAGCCATAGAATAAAGGAAATCAATATGGATAAAATAAAAGAAACAATTTGACTGTCCGTTAACAATGAACAGAATATACCAATGGAGACAAATGTAGAACCTAAGAAAATCAATCCTAAATAGGAACCCCACATAGCGCCAAAGTCAATATTCCCTTTGGGATAGCCTAAAAAATAAATAGACAGAAAATAAATAAAGGTTGGCAATATGGAAATAATCAACAAAGTAACACTTGCAAAATATTTCCCTAAAATAATCTGCGTATTAGATAACGGCATTGTCAATAAAAGTTCAATAGTGCCAACTCGTCTTTCTTCGGCAAAAGAACGCATCGTGATTGCCGGAACTAATAACAAAAAAACAATAGGCGCTAAAGAAAATAAACCGCTCATATCGGCAAACCCCCTATCTAAAACATTGTACGACATGGGGAATACCCATAAAAACAATCCTGTCAAGGTTAAAAATACCCCTATGACAAAATAGCCAATTAATGAATTTAAAAATATTTTTATCTCTTTAATAAATAAACTGTACATCCTGTAACTATTTGATAAAGAATTGTTCAAACAAGAATAATCCACTTTCGGAAAAGTGTACAAAGATACTTCTTTTTAAAATATGTTCGACACTTATTGAAAGAAAAAAGATA
>JAISDH010000243.1 GCA_031264975.1 Bacteroidales bacterium | reverse complement strand
TCCTTTTTTCAAAAAGGGTTATCCCTTTTACCCAAAAGGGTTATCCCTTTTACTCAAAAGGGTTATCCTTTTTACTCAAAAGGGTTATCCCTTTTTCGAAAAGGGTTATCCCTTTTTACCCAAAAGAATTATCCCTTTTTACTCAAGCTGTTACAGGAACAAAAAAACAAGAGAGAAAGGAACAAGGACGAAAGGTATAAGAATTTATTACTAACCATTAATCACTAATAAGCCCCGCTCCATTTCCTCAAAAACCATTCTCCTGCAAACAACAACATAATCGTTACAAACAATAAAATACTGTCAAGTAAAGAAGTGTGCATTTTGTTATAGTATACTGTGGATTTAATTTCTTCATTGTTCTTGATGGCGTCATAGACTGCGCTTAAACTGTCGTCAGAGAAATTCTTCGCATTGTTTAGGGCGGCTAAATTTGCCATGAGCTGATAATCTGCCATCAGGTTGATTGTCTCCAAATTGATTTTTTCTACACTGAATCGACCCGCTTTGGAGTATCTTTCGTTATTGTACACTGTTTTTGCTTCCCATGAATAGTCTCCTTCAGGGAAAGAACCTGCATCCAACTGATAGGTTTTAAAATTACGGGAAAAGGCAAAAGAATATGTCTTCTTATCACTGCTTGTTATGGTCATCATGACTTCGGGGTCGTTTACCATTTCATAGTTTTGATTGTATAGTTCTGCGTCAAAATGAATGGTTTCGTTTTCCGAATATACATTTTTGCCCGTTACGCGAAAGAAACTCTTGTCTGCTTTGGTAGAAAGAAACTGAAACGTTTTGAAAACAAGTTCGTCAAATTCTTCATGATGATTCTCCATCATAAAGTCATACATTCTCCATCTCCATAAACCGTCGCCCAAAAATACGGCAGTCTTATTATCCGCACTTTGATTGAAGATAAACAAAGGATAACTCGTAGATACCGCCCCTATCTTCTGATATAATAAAGCCGACGCCGAAGCTGCTATTTTGAAATTGCCAAACGGTACCTTCACCGGCGGAAGCGTTGAAAACAATTGCTGTAAGGGAGAAGAAACCGTAAAAGTGGCATAACTCTGATTGTAGAAAGGAAAAGCGTCATTAAACATATCTTTGCTAATCAGTACCTGTAAACCGGTGTTCAGCTGATTGAACTGCGAATAATTGACCTGCTGCCCCAGGATATACAGGCATGGAATTCCCATTCGTTGAACGGCGGCAATAATTTGGTTTGCCGAATTTTTAACAGAAGGCAACTGGTGCAATACTATCATATCATATTCTCCTGTCTTGTCGTTGAATTTATCAACAGGAAAAGACTCCACCTGATAAGCTTCGCTGCTTTCCAATGAACGCGAAATTGCCGCAACATCGGGATGAGGCGCGTTGTAGATGATGGCAACTTTTTTTCTTTGGTCAATTATCTCTATAAAAACGTCTTTTCTGTTATTGTCGTTTGTCAGTTCATCTTCCAAATCCGAAAGGGTGATACGATAACGTTGCAAGCCCGAACTTTTGGCTTCAAAGTTTACGCGAACCCATTCCGAAAAATTATTCGACGCAATATGTATCTCCTTTTCATACACAACTTCATTGTCGTGGTGAATGGTTAAGCGGGAATTCTGACCATTCATTTTGTTGGCTCTGACCAAAACTTCTATCGGAAAGAAATTATTGCGGTAAACGGTTTTATTATAGTTCACCCGCGCTATCAATATGTCCTTATAGACCGAAGTATCTCCCATGGAAACAGTATAAATGGGAACCTTGCTTTGATTGGCGATATAATATGGATTATTCCCGACATTAAAAATACCGTCGCTCAGCAAAACGGCAGCCCCTACATTGCGATTGGCGTATACGGTCTCCATTTGCTCGAAAAACTCAGACAGATTCGTTTGCTCATCCTGAAAATCAACAGCAGAACCTTCCCTTAAACTGTCGCCCACTAAATAGGATTCTACAATATAATCCTTCTTTAGCTTGTCCAACAGGTCTTGCAAATCTTCCTTAAACTGCCCCTGATAAAAAGAAGCCCTGTTCCCAATCTGCAAAGAGGAAGAATTGTCAATCCCTACCAAAACAATCGGCTTTTGCGTTTCTTTGGTTACACGCTTCACAATCGGATTCAACAAGAGGAATGCAATAACCGTAACGGCAAGCGTACGCGTAACAAAGGCAACCCTTTTTACCCACAGGGGCAGTTCCGGCTTATCCGATTTAACATACAGTATCGTTGCATACCCCAAGCCCAACAAGATACATAAAGGCGAAAACCAAAGAGAAAATTCTGTTGAAAACATGATTATAGCTTAATTAAAGATTAATGGTTAATATTAGATTACAAATTTATTCATTGAAGATTCATCTACCGGATTTACTTCTTTTCTATTAGCAGGGTAACGGTTATGTTCTCCGTCAAATCAACGCGTATCTTCCCTGTATCAACAATCTTCTCGTCTATCGATATTAATTCGTCGCACAGGGTTTCATTACAGATATATTCTTTAAAATTCCGTAACATGGCTTCCACTTTGGAATCATGTTGAATTTGTATTTTAATTCTATCCACCACATCCAGGTCTATATCCTTGCGGTGATTCTGAATGCGGTTAACAAGTTCCCTTGCCAAACCTTCTTCCTGCAATTTTTCTGTAATGGTAATATCCAAAGCAACGGTCAAATTTCCTTCATTGACAACCACCCAACCCGGAATATCCTGCGTAAATATATTTACATCGTCAAGCAATAATTCTACATGTTGCCCGTCAATCATCATCACATATCTTCCTGTTGTTTCGATAAGGGAAATATCTTCCTGCGTAAATCTTTCTACGGCAGTTGCAATAGATTTCATGATTTTTCCGTATTTAGGTCCCAACGTTTTAAAATTCGGTTTAACCTTTTTGACCAAAACATTATTTTGTGCTGTCAAATATTCAATACTTTTGACGTTTACTTCCGACAAAATTAAATGCTCAACCGCTTCAATCTGCTGTTGCATGTCGCTATTAAGAACGGGTATCATAATCTTTGCCAAAGGCTGACGAACGCGTATCATATTTCGTTTTCGTAAAGAAAGCGTCATGGAAGAGATTTGACGAGCCATTTGCATTCTGCTTTCCAACTGTTTATCTATTAAATCCAATCTTGCCTCCGGAAAATTGACTAAATGCACCGAATCCCACGCCTGACGACCGCTTACCCTGTTCAAATCATTGAATAGCCTGTCGGCAAAAAAGGGCGCTATCGGAGCTATCAATTGAGACAAGACCTCCAAACAAGTATATAAGGTTTGGTAAGCGGAGATTTTATCCTCGCTATAGTCCCCCTTCCAAAAACGGCGACGACATAAACGCACATACCAATTGCTTAAACATTCGTCTACAAAATTCTGTATGGCACGACCGGCTTTTGTCGGTTCATAATCTTCATAATACAAATTCACATCGCGTATCAGCGAATTTAGTTCGGATAATATCCAACAATCAATCTCCGGACGTTTTTCATT
>JAISDH010000209.1 GCA_031264975.1 Bacteroidales bacterium | reverse complement strand
TCAATTATTATGACCGCTATGTGAAACAGGAATTTGAAAAACCGACCGTTGGAATTTTGCTGTGTGAAACCGCCAATCAACCTTTGGTGGAACTTACTTTGCCCGAAAATGCAAACATTTATGCTGCCCAATATGCACTGTATTTGCCCGACAAAGCATTGTTACAGCAAAAATTAAACGAATGGCTCACAGAATTTAGAGAAGAAACAAATATTGATAAAATTGATAAATAATATACACATGAAATACTCTGACATTATCGCTTTACCAAATTATTTCAGGTCGTTTTACGACCTTCAAGATGAAGGATTGGACTATTGGAAACAGTTTGTCCCGACACGGCAGTTCAATGATTTATTGAAAACTGCATTAGATGCCGTTTCTTCAAATATTCCGGATAAAAAGAAAAGCATTTGGATTAAAGGAACTTACGGCACAGGAAAAAGTCACGCGAGCGCTGTTGTAAAACATTTGCTGTGCAGCGATCTAAGCGAAACAGCCGACTACATTGAAGACCGCATTTTGCTTGCCGAACTCAAATCCCGCTTGTTGAGTTTTAGAAGGAACAAGCTCTTTTTTCCCGTTGTGTTGAAAGGTACGGAAGACGGGAAAATCTACGATATGCGTTCTTTTCTATTGACTTTGGAGCGCATTGTCAAAGAAAGTTTGCGCAAGGCAGGAAAAACGATTACCGTAAAATCCGATTTTGAAAGAGCCGTAGAATATTTGGAAACCACCCCCATTGATATAAATGCGATAATTGCCGGCGAGCCGGAATTGCGAAGCTATGCCAAATCCAAAGATGACATTATCAAAAAGTTACGCACCTCAGATACAGATGTTTATTTGGCTTTGGAAGAAGCATTGGCACAACCGCAATACAGCGTTCATTTCACTTCGAGCGATATTGTGAAATGGCTGTCGGAAGTAGAAAAAGAGATTGTCGAAAACAGGATTGCGGACGGTTTGCTTATTATTTGGGATGAGTTTACTTCTGTAATGGACACCATTACAAGCGGTATGACCAATATGGTTCAAAACATTGCCGAGCTTACAGGGAACCAAAATATCTATCTCTACTTAATCAGCCATAAAAACTCTTCTGCATATACGGATGAAGATATTCGTAAAATGGAAGACCGGTTTCATAAAATTCAGTACGACATGGAAGTGCTTACAACTTATCGTATTATGGCTGCAAGTATCAGGAAATTAGATGAACAGCAATACGATTCATGTCGAAGCAACAGAATGGACAAACACGCTGGCTTGATTTCGTACTTGACAGAAAACGACAATCAACAGGCCTCGCGAGATATAAGAGACCTGTTTCCATTCCACCCGTACTCTGCTTTTCTCTGTTCGTCTATTGCAAACCAAATTGGCTCTGCAAACCGTACTGTTATGAAATTTTTGAATGATGAAAACGGATTCAAAGGATTTATCGAAGATAAAAACACATTCAAAAAATTGCTTACGGCAGATATGCTTTGGGATTATTTTTTAGAGGAGTTTCTTAAAGATGTGGAAAAATACGCTATTGTTACTCAAACGTACTATGACAGGAATAAAGCAGTTGAAGGACTTGGATTGCCTTATGAAAAAGTTTTTAAGGGGATATTGTTGCTTAATGCAATGACACGAATGGTTGAAAACAGAGAGCAAAGAATGCCTTCTACAAAAAACATTAAATATATGTTTGAAGGCGAAGATTTTGAACATTTGCTTGATGAAATCCTTGATTATTTTGATACGAATCAGATTATTCAGCACGACCCTTCGGGTAATTTTTTGATTGCGTTTGCTTCATTGCCTCAAAATGAAATAAATGCTGCTATCAAAAGGGCGGAATCAAGCTATTCCGACAGTATCAAAATAATTGGATATGATGAACGGCAAAACAGGGATTCAGTTAAAGATTTGTTGGAAAATTCGTTGATACGCCAGCCTGCTTTTGCATTTTTGTCTTGCGCTTATGATAATTTATTGCTTCGCAGTTACATAAAAACAGCGTTCAAAGAGCCATATACAATCAATGTCGCTTTGCTTTTTGCAATGGATATTGCCGAGAAACAAAAAATGCAGGAAACTTTGAGAGGACTGACCGCAAACGACGATTACAAAAATGTGATTTTTGTACTGTTTGATGAGGTTTTTGAAAACAATGGACGACAAAAAAGTCGTCTTTATTACTATGTGGCAACTGCCGATGTAGCGCGAAATCACAACTCGCGTGAACAACAGCAGGTGAATGATAAAAATGCAAAAGACATTATAAATCAATGGATTTTAGGGATAAAACATGGAACTGCAACTATATATTTCCGTCAAGGACAAGAAACAAAAAACTCCGGTAATCTCGCAAAATACATTAATGATAATATCGTACAACAAATATTCAGCAATGGTGTAGAAACATTATTACCGTTGCGCAAAAGCCCTATGACTTTTTGGGAAACGTTTAAAAATCCTTCACCTGCTTCAATAGAGCCAATGCTTGTGGCTACCAATAGGGAAGATGCAGAACAAAGATTCAAATCCCGATACACGTCGGCAAAATTTTTATTCAAAGATGATAACGATGACTATGTTGTTGATGCTAATTTGAATTTGAAACCAGAAGCTCCAAATAATCACCCACTTGTGCAAACACAGAAAAAAGTTGATGAAATTTTAGAAAATATAAAAAGGAACAATCGTTCAACTTTCAACCTGGGAGCAGAATTACAACCTCTCACACAACCACCGTTTGGACTTTATACCAATATTCCGAATATGGCTGTTTTGGCTTTTGCTTTGAGGAAATGTGTTAACGAATTGAATGGAGTTGATTTAGGTACGCCTATTGACAGCAACAATATGCGTGATAAAGTTGTTGAAATTTTCAATTATTGGCAAAAGGGAGGCAGTAACAATAAGCTGAGTGTGCGTTTCGGCTCAAAAGAGGAAAAAGATTTGAAAGATTTGCTGATTGGCATTTTTGATATGCAGCGTTTGTCAGACGTGCCCGAACTCACAAGTTTGAAGAATGTCCGTTGGGGTGTTATTGCTTACTGTAAACAGAAATCAAAATTGCCTCTTTGGTGCTTAAAATATTCAGATTCCGTAACCACTGCCAATTTTCGGTTATTAATTGACCAACTCGTCGAACTTGTTCAAAAGGATGAATTGAAAGAAGACAATGTGAAGAAAGTACTGAAAGCGCTTGATAGACAACAACAGTTTGAACTATCAAGGGTTTTACTCAATACTGCTGTATTTGAGGAAGGGTTCATATCATTCGTCCACAATATTAAAGATGTAAAGATAAAAGATGACTGGTGGAACGAACTAAAGGAATATCTAAACCAACAAATGCAGGGCGAAGTAGGTTTTTGGAAAGAAAGCGATGTGGAAACGGCTGTCTTGCGGTTTTCAATCAAAAAGAATGAAAAAGACGAAGTCAAGAGCGTAACAATTTCGCCAAACACAGCAAACATCGAAAAGGGCCAAACACAGTCGTTTTATGCAACAGTTGAAATAACGGGCAATGCAAACAAGGAAATATCGTGGGTGATGGAAGGCAGCAATTCAAGCAGTATTGACAGTTTTGGCGTTTTAAAAGTATCTGCCGACGAGCCATCTACCGTTATTACCGTAAAGGCAATTTCACAATTTGATTCTTCAAAGGTTGGGATTGCTACGGTTAAGATAATTTCAGCCGTTTCAAATGAGAAAGTAAATAAGGCAAGAACCAAAGTAGTCAATGCAGGCAATACTTCGTCCATTACGTTGAAAAACATTTTACTGCAAATACTGGAAAAATTCCCGCAAACAGCCGATATTATTGACGAAAATTTAGAATAGCAAAATTATGACAGCAGCGGAAAAAATAAAATCATTTGCTTCGGTGGCTCAATTGCTCGAAGAGATACAGAAAGACAGTCAATCGGTGGCTGTCTTAAATCGGCGTTATGCTGTTCGCTTTATTATGCTCGACAATTTCAATCTTTATCAGGAGTTTATCAAAGAAATGACAAGGTTGGATATTCAGGTTTTTAATTTGGAACAATTACTGGATCCTGATGATAAAGACAGTTGGATAACGACTGATACACTTGTGAATGCAATCAAAAATTTGAAAGGGAGAATTGTTGTTTCGCCGTTTTCCGAGATTGTCCGTTTCTACAAAAACGACAAATTCAAAGCCTTGTTTGAAGGAATGTCGCTGATGGAACTCGACACAACAACGAAAATTTACATTCCGCTCATTGGCTTAAAACACCGATTTGAAAACTTTTTGAACACATTTTCGAGAATTGAAGAATCGCAACCCGTTTGGGCGGTTTATTGTACGGAATCACAACCTGTTGAAATTGACTTGATTCCAAATAATTTCCCCTGTCCGGATTCAATAAATTGCCTGAGAACCGTTTATGACTGGCTTGTATTTTGGAAAACACATGCCCCGACAGAGCGCATACTTTGCTCGTCAGACACGATTAACACTTATTCAAAATACTCGCAACATGATAATATATTTGAAATAAAGAACGTAGAAACAGCATATTCGTTTATAACTCAATTTCTAAATATCCAGACAGGTGTCGAATACAAAGCAATAGAAGAGTGTTTTTGGATTCAACTTCTATCCCGGTTGAATTGTAGAAAAAACAAGGCTTTTTCTTTTAAATTATTCGTGGAAGATCATTTTAATGTTCGTAAATTATCAATAAAAAACCTGTTAAACAAATGGACTTCACCAGGCACAACAGAATTTGACCGCTGGTTACTCAAACATTATTATTTGCATTTTATCACTGATAATGAGTATTTGAATGGAATTATTCTTGATTGTGTTGATTATTCCTCATTAAGACTATTCAGAGAAGTTGCCCTGTCAATTTTCGCTGATACAAACCTACCAAGTCAGATTAAAGAACGCAATACTTTGTTAAACCTGTTTGAGCAACAATATAAACTGCCTGATTCTGATTTGTCGGAAATGAAAGAACATATTTTGGATATTGCCCAAACCGATACAGACAAAGCGATTTTGCTTTGTTCCGGCAGATTTGATTTTGAAAAAGAGTTGTTTATTGATTGGTACAAGGTCGGAAAATTGAAAAACGCTGATTTAGAAAAATTATATCCCGATTTTGCAGCGTATTTATCTGATTCATCGGTTGATTCTTGGGCAAACAACTATATTCAATCTTACAAAATCGCTAAAATCAACGACAGGTACACAGAGGAAATCAAGAATCTTATTGGCGAAAAGAACGCCGGCGAAAAAAGTTTTTACAAATGGTATTACGGTTTCGAGTTATCAAAAGAACTCTTATCAAAAGAAAAAGTTGACACGGTTTATTGGTTAGACGGAGTTGGAATTGAGTATCTCTCGCTGATTATTTCGCAAATCCGAAATTCAAAATTCAAAATTGAAAAGAGCGAGATTACTCGCACAGACATTCCTTCAAGCACAGAGCACAATAGTTTTGAGAATGTCACAAAATTAGATGATTTAGACAAATTTATTCATAGCGAACAATATAAATATCCGTCCTCGCTTTGTAAAGAGATTGATATAGTGAAGAATATGCTTAACAAAATTCTTAATCAATCGGTTGGAACTACCATTGCAATCGTTTCCGACCACGGATTAACTGCCTTGTCGCGTTTGGTAGATTCCAAAAAATACGCAGTAAAAGCAAGTCACGAAGGACGGTACATTAAACTTGACAGTGAAGAAACAATCGAAGATACAGATTACATTCGTCATAAAAACGGCAATGACAATTTCAAAGTGGCGCTTACTCACGCTTCTCTGAACACAAAACCTGTTCACGAAGTTCACGGCGGCTGCACTCCAGAAGAAATTTTAGTCCCGTTTATCGTGATTTCAAATAAGAAATCGGTAAGAATGGTTGAACCAATATCTGAAACAAAACAACAAACTGAAAATGTCTCTTTTGATACACAAAAGAAGGAAGGATTTGAAGAAGAAGATTTATTTTAATGTTAATTGCTTATGCCTCCGGAATTTCATACTGATGCACTCAAATTTTTGTCGCAAATTTTGCTGATATTTGCGACAAAATTAAATAGAAAACGATATGCAAAATACAGAAAATAAAATAATTGCAAAAATAAAAAAAGCGCGTAGGGGATCGCTATTTTTTGCTAATGATTTCATTGCTTTTGGAAGTGTGAAAACTGTAAGTAAAGCATTGGAAAGACTGGTAAAATCGGGCGAAATTACTCGTGTGGCTGCGGGTATTTTCGTGCGCCCGCAAAAAGATGATATTATAGGCGAGGTAATGCCCGATATTGAAGATATTGTCAAAGCCATTGCCCGACGAGACAAAGCAAGGATTGTTCCCACAGGCGATTATGCACTCAACCGTTTGGGATTTTCTACGCAAGTGCCGATGAACATTGTTTATTTAACGGATGGAACGGCGCGGAAAATCAAAATCGACAATTACACGATTGCCTTTAAGAAAGTAGCGCCTAAAAATGTTGCCGCTATAGGCGAAATCAGCCGTCTGGCAATTCAGGCATTGAAAACCATTGGCAAAGAAAATGTTACAGAAAGCAAAATAAAGCATATCCAAACCGTTTTGCAAAATGAAAAAACTGCTCATTTGGAATATGATATTCGCCTTGCTCCCGTGTGGATACGGGAAATAATGAAAGAGGGTCTGAAAAATTCAAGAAAATGAATCCAGCATTATCCGAATGGTTGAACCTGACCGACACGAACAAACGCAACATCTTTGCTGAAACAGCGCGTCGAAACGCCCTGCCTGTTTCTTCGGTGGAAAAAGACTGGTGGATAGTATACACCTTATTCGCCGTGTTTTCAACGGAATATGCCGAAAAACTGGTTTTCAAGGGCGGCACTTCGTTGAGTAAGGCTTGGAACTTGATAGAACGGTTTTCGGAAGATGTGGACTTGGCTTTAGACAGGGAATTTTTGGGGTTCGCAGGTGATTTGAGCAAAAAGGAGATTCACCGCTTGCGTTACGCCTCTTATGAATTTATTTCGACAAAGTTTGTTACAGCGCTTGATTTGTCGTTCAAAAAAATGGGATTGAAAAATGTGAGGGTAAAACCGCAACAGGTTGTCAATCATGACCAGGATCCTCTTGTAATCGAAATTTATTACCCCAAACAGACGGAACGCGATATTTATTTACGCCCCGATATTTTGGTAGAAATCGGCAGTCGCTCGTTAAAAGAACCATTTTCACAATGCAATATCAGCACTTTTGTCTCAGAAACCTTTACCGAAATGCCGTTTACCGAAAGCTATATAACCGTTCCAACGGTTCTTCCCGAAAGAACATTCTTGGAAAAAGTGTTTTTGTTGCACGAAGAATATCAGCGACCACCGGAAAAAATGCGTGTGGAACGCTTGAGTCGTCATTTGTATGATATTGAAAAACTGTCACAAACGCCGTATTTTCAAAAAGCATTGGCAAACAAAGAACTGTACAGCATAATTGTTGCCCATCGTGAAAAATTTGCCCATTTGAGCGGCGTGGATTACACGAAACATGCTCCTGAACATATACGAATTGTTCCGCCCGATGACGTGTTTTCTCTTTGGGCAGAGGATTACGGAAGAATGAAAAACAGCATGATTTATGACAAAAACAAATTTAGTTTTGAAGAATTGATTGCTAAAATAGTTGATATACAGAATATTATTAATAAAGTGAGATTTTGAAATAAAAGGAATATGAATAGTATAGGACAAAAAATAAAGCAGGTTTTCCCTGACATAGCGATACTCAAAGACCAGGATAATTACAGTGTCTTTAACGGAAGGAATTTGCCTTCGTTTGTTAAGGATTTTCTTATCAGAAAGCACATTGATTCAGACGGAAATCTGAACAAGGATGCAATTTTTGCGTTCCTCGACAAACATATTCCAGACGATAACAATGTGGTAAAGAATCGTTTGTTGAGACAGGAACAGGTACAATTGCTTACACGCTTTATTATCACTACCGATATAAAGGGTGGAAAAGTGCGTTTTGCTATTCCGGATGCGGGCATTAAATTCAACGAAGCGATAATTCCCGATTATATTGTCGGCCAACACCGAGACGACCTTATTGACGGCGAAAAGTGGGGTGTTATCAAACTTATTTATATTCCGCCTGCCGGAAAAGAAAAGGGTTATATCGAACTTGCCGACTATAAGCCGTTCCGTCCGTATAAAGCCGACTTACAGTATTTTAGAGATTGCAGGGAGCAATTTACAATAGAAGAATGGATAGATGTGCTTTTGTCTGCAATGGAATATAATCCTGACGGTTTCAGCGGAACAACACAAAAAATGGAATTTTTGACACGCCTTCTAATTTTTGTAGAGCCACGCCTGAATATGATTGAACTTGCTCCGAAAGGCACAGGCAAATCCTATGTTTTCGGCAATTTGAGTAAATACGGCTGGTTAATTAGCGGTGGGAAAGTGTCGCGGGCAAAACTTTTCTATGACAAAAGCCGTCAGCAACCTGGCATAATGAAAAATTACGATTTTGTTACTTTCGATGAGATACAGACCATTATTTTCCAGGACCCACCTGAAATGCAGGCGATTTTGAAATCGTATTTGGAAGCAGGCAATGCAACCGTTGATAATTACAAATTTCTTTCCGAATGTAGTACAATGCTGATGGGAAATATTGAACTTACAAGTGATTTTGTGCCACTCAACAGTAAATATTTTTCTAAATTACCTGAAAGTTTTAGAGAATCTGCTCTATTAGACCGTTTCCACGGTTTCATTGAAGGTTGGCTTTTACCAAAACTTAACGATAGTATGATACTCAAAAATTGGACTTTGAATGTTGAATATTTTTCCGAAGTTTTACATTTGTTAAGAACTTCTCCTGAGTATTCTATTTTGGTAAATGATGCAATAATTTCCGAAGAAAACAGTAATTTAAGAGATTTGAAAGCGGTAAAACGTCTTGCAGCCGCTTATTCCAAACTGCTTTTTCCACACATCACGAGTGTTGAAGAACTGGATAAAAACGAGTTCAAACTCTACTGTCTCGACCCTGCAATTCGCCGCCGCGGCATTATCAAGGAGCAATGCCACAAAATAGACGAAGAGTTCAAAGAATATATGCCAGAAATAAGAATAAAATAATTCAAAAAACCTCTGCATTATTACGCAAGTTCGGGCTTTTGGGTCGTTTTCCGCAAAGACACTTTCAATTAGCAATATTGGAGTTGGAGCAGGCAGTTATTATGAAATTGTCAAATAACATATTGGGCAATGTGGGCAATGTGGGCAATTATTGAGCAATTATCCAACTGAAAGTATTCACAGATTTTCATGTATTAATATCACTTGTCATATTTTTTCACCTGCTTTTCGAGGTATTCTCTTTCAGGCAATCGTGGTATTTCCTTAGTTAAGGCTGTTTTCCAATATAGAACGGCTGATGCGTACTCTTTTCTTGACTGGTGCCAGTCGCCCAGCAAGCGGTATGCCTGGAACATTTCGGGATTGGCATGTACGAAGCGGCGCACAAAACGCTCATCCACCAGTCTT
>JAISDH010000202.1 GCA_031264975.1 Bacteroidales bacterium | reverse complement strand
TTATCTGTATTCCACTCATAATCTCTTCAAATAAATTATAAATTGTACAAAGGATTTTAATATCCATCTGCAAAGACGACGGCTAATCCAGACAATCATCACAAACATAAACAGAATACACATTATAATCAGGACAACAGGAACACCCCTCTCATCCTGAACAAGGACATAATTCCCATCAGCATCAAACACCTTCCTGTAGTCAAGTGCTGTTAATCCAAGTGTTGCGAGTGTTTCTGTCATATTCCTTAATCTTTATTTATTAATAAATAGTCTCCAATTCCAAAATGCAAAGGTAGCGTATATTTATTACATAAACCGAATTTTATTTGAACTTTACAATATGCCAAATAAACAGGATATAACAGATTATAAAAATCCCTGGATTGCTTCGTACCTCGGAATGACGGATAACCATCTGACATTACGCACATTTAACAAAGGGAGAACACACAGGTTCGCCCCTGCGATGGACTGGAACCGGCATCTGCGTTGTGATATTGTTGATATTATTGACAACGGTAATCACGGCAATGTTATTAATTTTCCTTCCCTGTGCAAAAAATCGTCGCAAGCCGGAGACTTCAGGAAGAGAATTACGCAGTGTATTTTTCTCCCCGGAGACTCTGGGAACAGAATTACACTCGAATTCCGGATATCGTCTATAAGATAAAATTCATGCAATAATGTGATTTTTTTGATTGTCTGAAGCAGGATTTTGCTTTTGTCTGAACTGCGATTTCCTTGATTTGAACGATTCGCTAATTGTCTGAAGCAGGATTTTCTGGATTGCTTTGCCACGCTGTCCACAGTACGATATCTGTTAATTTATGGCTATAAATTGATTTTGAGAAATAATTTAGTAGTTTTGCAAAAAAATATAAACAGTATAAAAGATAGAAACGATTGTTTAAGTAATTTGAAAAGATATGACAGATAGCGAATTATATCCCGTGATTAACGACCTGATAAAAGCAAAAGAAATTTCCGAGCGTGTCGGTAACTGTTGTAAAAGAACCGGACTGGACTCGTTATACGATATACTGATGTATTACGAGCGGGGCGAGTCCTTTGAAGATACCGAAGGCGCCGGCGCAAAGGCTTTTTTTGAAGTGCAGTGGCTGTGCCAGACTTTAATGCCTTCGAACAGTACTGTGTCTGCAATTAAAGAAGCGATCGTACAGGACGCCGAAGCCGACGCCAGAATGATAGAACACTTTAATGCACTGTTACAGGATGAGTTTAAAAAGGAAATAATCGAAAAAAAATATAAGCAAATAATACAGACGTGTTCTTTCTGCGCCCGAATCTGGCTGAATAAAATTCCGTTTATCACCTTTATAAGCGAATATCTGATCTGGTCGAGCGATCATAAGATGCCAATGGAACACTTTTTTATTAAAAACCTGCGTGAAGCAATTGACTTGAAAGAAAAATTAAAAACAGAGATAACAAGGCAATTTTACATGTCAAAAGAAGAGAATCTAAAGGAAGAAATTTTCAATCATTACGGATTGACCGGCTCTGTCGAATATCCGGTTTCCTATTATCTGGAACACGACCGTTTTCCGATGTTCTGGATACTGGAAAAACAACTGGAAAACGACAGAGACAGAGATGTGAATGCCCTGAAAAAGACTTTCAGGGTTTATCGGGATCAAAAGCCGCTCACACTAACCGAATTTGCTGCAGAATATTCGATTTCGCGGGAACGTGTGCGACAAATTCGGAAAGAGATTTTTAAAGAAATATTTCGCCGTAAATCGGCATTTTTTCGGGACAGAAACTGGCAGCTTTACAAACCCTGGGACAAAGATGCAATCTGGCAGGAAGATATGCAGTTTTATATAAATGACGAACAGTGTAACTTTTCGGAGGAATTTATCCTGCAAACCATGTTAACCCTCCTGTATCACAATACTTACACTCTTTATGGCGGACTGGATTCAAAATTCACGAAAAACAGCTGGCACAGTACATTTATTATCAAATATGAATTTGTCAAAATATTTGATTTTGACAAGTTCAGGATAGAATTTAATGCAATACAGCTAAGCAACAAATCCGAATATTTGCTGGATATTCAAACCCTCGTTACAAATTGCCGCTGCTGGAACAAATTCGTTCCGGAGGCAGTAGCCAATATTGCAGGCATAGTAAAGGATATTCTCCGCATTGAATTTCATATATGTCCCGATATGGACGGGCGTATCAAAATTCCGGCATACAGGAGGAAAACCCTGTCGGATAAGGTATATGACATACTGAAGAATAATGGCAATCCAATGCATTTATCCGAGATTTTTGCCGAATTTAAAAGGACAAATCCGGGGCATTACTATTCCGACCCTGTCCAGTTGCGGCCTTCCCTGCTGAAACACGAGTCCATTTCGTACAGAAACAGGAAAAGCATTTATGTTCTGAAAGAATGGACACATGTCAAATTCGGGACTATACGCAGCTGTGTCATTGAATTTTTGTCTAAAAAGAAATCGCCGCAGTCGGCAAAAGATATTACCGATTATGTTTTACAGTATTATCCCGATACAAATAATGCAAGCGTGAGAACTTCAATGTTTAACGATACTCAGCATCGCTTTGTTTTTTTCAATAACGAATTTTTCGGATTGTCGCACAAGAAATATCATCTTAAATATGAACGGACGGAAAATTCGCTCATGCCGTTTGCTCAGCGCCTGTCCAGTCTGGAAAAATTTACTGTCAAAAACGGACGTTTCCCCTTTGCTTCTTCCAAAAACAGAGACGAAAGAATACTTGGCGTATGGTGGGTGCGGGTAAGCAGAGGTATTTACACGATAGATGAAGAACAGCAGAAAGAAGTGGAAAGAGTTAAAAATCTATACGCTAAGTATGACGCTAATAAACGCGCTTTTCAGTGGAACATAAATTACAGAGCAATAAAATCCTTTATACTCGAAAACCATAGAATGCCTTCCATATCTGCAGAAAAATTTCTTTATCACTGGTATGGAAGAGCAAAAACAGATTTCTTCGAAAACAGATTGAACGAAAAACAACGCCAAAAATATATTGAACTTGCAGAATTGATTGATGCGATAGAAGGATAAACCCTTTAGTAACGTGTAAAAAATAAAATGGCAAAACAAGTTTAAAAAATGCTTCGTGCATTTGCCCGAAGGACAAATTCGGCCAAAAAAATATTTCGGGAATCTTCCCGAAGGACAAAATCAGACGGTGTGCCTGAAATGTTTCTTATACAATATATTTTTTACACATTACTTAATCCTTCAGCAGAGTTAGCTTATCGGATTCGAGATTGGGATTATGTTTATTGACTTTGGTAAGAAACACGCTCAGTATAAGAGTTGTTATGATCAGGTCAATAAGTATTCCCGTATTTATCAG
>JAISDH010000170.1 GCA_031264975.1 Bacteroidales bacterium | reverse complement strand
CATTAGCGTAGTTGTTGTTCAGACGCCGGAAGGCGTCAAATATGAGTAACCCCGTGCAAGCCGAAGGCGCAGCTCGGGGACAGAGCGTATATTTCTCCTTCTCAACTCCGAATGGAGTTGAACAACTTCGCAGTTCTGATATAGAAGACGTATTTCTACCCCGAGCTGCGCTCCGCTTGCACGGGGTTATACACATTGAACGCCTTCCGGCGTTTCCTAAGTTGACGACATTAGGCGTAGCATCTTCGCTATGTCCAAGTTATACTGTACGCGGTCTATTTTTATTCATTGCCCGTCAGGGAAATCATATCAATAGAAAAACGTGTACAACCTGTCTCCTCTTCCCCGTAGGGGAAGCATATCAATGGAAAAGAGGTGAATGCCCTGACGGGCAATAAAGCGGTTCTGTTTATTTTCCGTTCTATTGATATGAATGCCCTAACGGGCAATGCACAAAATCAAGTTACGCGCAGTATAAAAGCAAGCATGGATGCTTGCCGACAAAGCAGACGTCATTTTTACACACTGCCTAAGTGGAGACGCGAAGCATCGCGTCTCTACCAAATGCGTGAGAAATTTTACATACACAGTGTGATTTTTTACGCGCATACGGGAGGAAATTTACGTACACAGTGTGAAATTTTACGTACACAGTGTGATTTTCTACGCGCATACGGGAGAAATTTTACATACACAGTGTAATTTTTTACGCGCACACGGGAGAAATTTTACGCGCACACGGGAGAAATTTTACGCGCACACGGGAGAAAATTTTCATACCTACAGGAGAGATTTTACGTACATATACCCCTGTTATAAATCAAACAGTCATAAAAAAAACATTAATCTATTGCCTTTTTTTGGGGAGAGAGTTGAAGCCTGTAGTTTTTGCGGGATGTGTTGACACAAATCGTAAGCCGAAAAGGAAAAGGAATTATAGCAAAAAACAAATCTGACGCTGTCATTCGCTAGTTGAAACACTGTTTCCTGTCATTGGCATTATGAAGGCGTAATCATTTCTTACGCCGTATCATTTACAGAATTCCGACTTCGCCGGTGGCGCCGTTGATTTGGATTGTGTCGCCCGTTTTTATGATTTTGGTTGCGTCCCTGACATTTGAAACCAACGGCAAGCCGTATTCCCGCGCCACCACAGCCCCGTGCGACAATGCCGAACCAACCTCTGTAACCAAGCCGCCAATAAGGGCGTAATACGGCGACCAACCAATGTCCGTAAACACCGACACCATAATTTCTCCGTTTTGTAACTGTCCTGCGTCCGCCATTGTTCGCACAATACGGGCTTTGCCCGTTGCAATGCCGCGACTTATGGAAACGCCTTTGAACATTTTAGCGTCTGTGTCGTTAATATGTACGGTTTCGGGTTTGGGTTTGCCGCAGTAAACTTCCGCAAACGATAAACCCATTTGCGTGTCCAACAAGCGGCGGCGTTTGATTGCTTTTTTTAGCAACGACGTGCCGGAGCCGCTAATAACCGTCTGTAATTCGTCGTGCGTAAAGAAAAATATTAAGTCCTCGTCGGGGATTAAGTTTTTTTCCGTCAACAATTTCGACAGTTTGCGATAGGCGACTTTGAACTCGTCGTAGATTTTTATCATCATCGATTTGGAATGCTCGCGATTGGCAACGCCTGTGCGGGATTGCCCGACAAAAAAATTCAAAACCCACGCCTCCATTCCGTGCATTCCATGCTTGCGTAAAATTTCTTTTACATTTGTGGTCGTGTTTTTTCCCAACTCGGCGCCGCCCGTGCCAACCACCCGCAAGTATTCGTCAAACGAATGGCGATCGTCTTTCCAGCCGCGGCTTCGCAATTCGGATTCTCGAATCGCCCTGTGTCCGTGCCGTTCCATAAAGCCGTCAATATATTGCTGTTTGTTTTCTTCATCGGCGGCGGCAATTTTTCGCAGGCTGCGTAAAATATCTACGCTTTCAATGCCGTCAATGTTTTCCAACAGTTCGGCTAATATGCTTTTGCACTTTTCAATGTCGTGGAGTTTGCTCTCCAAAATGTTCAAAACGCAACTGCTCGTACTGCCGGAATGAGCGGAGGTTACATAATGCAAGCCCGTTGCAAGATTTGCCGTTTGAAGACTGCCCGTAATATTGTTATACAGCGTTTGTGCGTCGTCGCTGTCGGCGATATAAAATGTGGACGCCATTTTTTCTAATTTTCTCCGAGCCGAATTGCGGGACATAATGAAACCCAAATAGCTGCGCGTGTTAAGTAATCGTCTGAAAAAGCCTTTTCGCTTGCCTGATATTTCGCATTCTTCGTCAATTTTGCGACCGCATATAGAAATGTCAACGCCGTCTTTGGTGGCAAGCAACATACTCTTTGTCATTGGGTAAATGGCGCTTAAATTGATGAACAAATGATTACAGACGGTCAAAACGCACGAAAAAGCGGGTAAGTCGTCAATCCGTTTTGCAACGCCCGCCAATTTCAGCATTCGTCGCATACCCCAATCAATCGCTCCGACCGTAACCGACAAACTCAGCGGCGTTACCGCTCCGGGTAGCATTTCCCCAACATTACAACGGGTTACAATTTGCCCCGTCAAATCAACCGTAGTGTCCAATTCGTGTTCGTCAATTTCGCTGACCGTAGTAATGGGGCGACATTGAAGCCACCACAGTTTTTGATTCTTAACCGCCCATTCGCAGTCCACAGGATAACCGAAATGGCTTTCAATCTGTAGGACTTCGTTAAATATGGGATTGTCGCTCCGGGCTGTTCTCTTAATTGCCAGACTCTTGCCCGTTTGGTTGCCCGAAACCAACGCCTCTCCCAAACCGGAAACGGATTCAATCAAAACTTCCGTGCCGTCCTGCGGCGATACGGAAAAGCATACGCCCGCTGTGTCGGGGACAATCATTTCTTGCACAATCACGCACATTTTAATATTTGCAACGCCCGCCGTTTCAGCGTATGTTTGCCCCCGAAAACTGTTTAACGACTGTAAGCATTTACTTACCGCCGTAATAAATTCCTTTTTGGTTTTAATGTTCAAATATGTTTCAAACTGACCTGCAAACGAAAACTCGTTGCCGTCTTCGGCAGATGCGGAACTTCGCACCGCCACATTCTTTAAGCCCGATTGCTCCCAATATTCGCAAGCCTTTTCGATATGTTTGTCGCTTTCCATTCCAATAAGCGCAAACCCCGGCGGCACATTAAAGCCGTGAATTATCAATTCGTTCAGCCCTTTCGCCTTACCGCCTGCCAACTCAAAATATTCAGTAGGAATCTTGCCTAATACATATATCTCCATATTGAGTTTGGATCCTTCAACTTATCTTTGTTTTCGCCAAATTCGGTAATACCGTAGCCCTTCACGCCGTCTATAACAAATTCGCTGATACACTCGTCAATGTGGTAACTCTTGTATTGAAAATCAAACGGAAACGAATGTTTAATTGTATACTGCACAACCACTTCTATTAATGATTTACCTTTTCTCGCTGTTACCGTAAATGTTTTGTTGTCGTTTTCATATTTTATGTTGATAACATTGTAAATCCTCCCCATTTTTATGTAATACCCCGCAGTTAAACCGTTTACGTACGACGCACACAAATAGCGTTCATCATCAAACCGAGCAATAAACCATTTGTGAGAATCCATATCTGTCCAAACCCGACGACCCCACGAATGGTCGCGGAAACCATACCCTAAAAAATCGGTTGTTATGCCGTCAATTCTAATCTCCGCGGTGACTCTACCTATTTGCTCAAGATGTGTTTGTTGCAATTTTTTAAAGCCTTCGTCAAAACCCTTTTTCCATTTTAACTTCGCCAGTAGATTGGCAAAAATAATCGGGTCGCTGTCCCGCGTAAATTCGTATTCGGGTGTGAACGACATAAATTCTCCGTTTATTTCAAAGTCTTCGCCTGTATAACAAAACCTGGAAGGGGTTGCCATTGCCGACTGTCCCTTGTTTACATATTCTACGCCGTTTTTGTCAACGAAGACCGCCCAAACTTCTTTTTCGCCGTTGCTTCGATACCCTACTCGAAAAAACAAACTTTCTTCGTTTCTACTCCTTGCCGTAAAATAATAACTGTTATTAAAATTAACGCTGTCTTCTTCGTCAAATTTGTAATTCCTTTTTCGCTTTCTCATCGCTAACAGGATGATTGCCTTTTTTATTAGATATTTCATACTGTATTTTTATTTTTGTTTTCTTTTCTTTTCCATGTACTATGCCAAACTGCGTTGCAAAGCATTTACTACAAAAGTATGTATATCGTATCGTCTTGTACAAGATATAAAAATACCTTTCGTAGAATCGGAAAATGAAGAATAGAAATTCATTTCCTGTTTGTCAAATCTTTGCAACGGCAGTTTCATTCTATCGCTATCTCCGAATTGTTTTAGATTGCATCTTTTTTAGCGTATTCGGAAAATTCACATCCGAACTTGTCCGCCAAAAAATTATCCTGGTCATCGGCAGTGAAAGCCAGTTGTGTAATATTTTTCTTCACTTCGTCCTGGTGGTCGGAAAATATATCGGAAATATGTATCCGGTAAGAAAGATAAATCTGATTGCCTTCCAATCCAAATTGAAAAGGTTTTACGCTGGTTCCAACCAGATAAGTAAGCACCGGTTCCAAGTCTTTTTTCGGTAAAATATTAAGCGGCGAAGTACAAAATAGATAGGAACGGTCAAAAACAAACATCCTTATCTCCGAACTGCCTTTATGAAAACGCCAACTCTCATAACCAACCCGCGCCAACACAGGATTGATACCCATGTCTTTGATAGCTTCTTCGCAAAAAGCGGCAAGTTCTGTAAGTCCTCTTTCTCGAAAAATATTTTCATCAAGTTTTTCTCCACAGGAGGGACAATATTCTTCTTCGTCTGTAATTAATATATCGCAACTGGGACATTGTACATTGAACACTGATTTGTCTATATCCTCATTCTCTATCGTTTCCAGGAATGTTTTCAGCACGGAGACCGGAATCCCGAAACCTGTATTGTCTGCATTGTTGAATTTACTGACGGTAATTGCTACTAATTCGTTTTTGTCATTAAACATGGGACCTCCGCTGTTCCCCGGATTCACGGCTGCATCGGTTTGTATATAATAACTATTGTTCATCAATTGTTTTGGAGAAGAAACTGTTCCTTCTGTAACGGCAAAAGGCATACCAAAAGGATAGCCTGCCACGTTGAGTTTTTGCCCGATACTCACGGATTCGACGTCCGACAGCGCTATTTCCGGCAGATTGGAAAAATCGTATTCGTCAACCTTTAGCAATGCAATGTCGCGTACAGGATTGACAAGAATGACGCGAGCTAAAAACGAATTTTGCTCATTATCTTTAATCGCTACTGTTTTAAACCCTTCTACAACATGATAGTTGGTTATA
This sequence comes from Bacteroidales bacterium, assembly GCA_031264975.1. GTDB lineage: Bacteria > Bacteroidota > Bacteroidia > Bacteroidales > WCHB1-69 > JAIROC01. The sequence continues at coordinate 1,982 of JAISDH010000170.1, read as the reverse complement.
AAGATATCCTGTTTTTTTAGATAGAAACAACTTCCGGAACCTCCGGCATGATTGATTTTGAAAACGGTTTTGTATATATTTTTTTGTTCCATAATAAATTATGTTTAATGTGAGTTAGTTTATTCTTCTTCTTTATTTTGTCCGAACATCGAAGACATAAAATTTTGCATGCTTTCTTGAATCTTTTGTTGGATGACGTCCATATAGTTTGTTTCATCCATTTCTACAGGCAGGCTTTCTGCCGGAGGCGTAAGGTCTCCCTCCATGATATTATTCATTGTTTCATACAATATTTTTGCCGCTTCTTCTATAGGTTGCGCCGAACTGCGCTGTAAAGCGTCCACAACCACAGCATTTATATCGTCCTGCACAAGATTATAAAAATACATTTTGTAGAACTGGAAAATGATGACCAAATAGCAATACAAAAAATCATTGTTTTCTATTGCCTTGCATACATTTTCAAAAGGTTTTTCAAAATTTGCCTGTATGTTTGCCAATCCGGAACGATATTTATCGGGGACAAACGTTTCCACATAATATAAATCTTCTGCCAGCGCTTCTTTTGTCATGGATTGCAAACGTTCCAACATCTGCTTGCCCTGTACGACAACTTCCGGTAAAGGAATATCTTCGCGGTCCATGTTCCAAACGGCTTTGTTTAAATCGTTCATCAACTGTCCTTGTGGGTGGGCGTAGTACAATATTTTCATCAAAACGGTATCAATGATATTCCAGGCAAACCCATATTTACGACTGCTTTCAAACTCCTTCAACGCATCCAACCCTTCCTGACAACTCAACTGAATCACATCATAGATTGTATCTACCGTTTTGGGATTGTAAGGCGTTACTTCAGGTTCGTAAATACGTTGCGCTCCGAATTTTGTTACAAATTCATCATCGTATTTGTCTCCCGTGCTGCATATTTCCCGCAAAACGTAATAAATCTTATAAGGATTGACCAACGAAAGCGGACAACTGTATTCAAAGAATAATTGACTGTTCTTTAATACAATTGCAGCTAAATCCATGTTATTAAAATTCAGTCCTGCTATTTGCCGCAACAAAGGAACCCTGTTTTTTTCCGGTAATGAAAGGAAAGGCGCCGTAATTTTCAGCGTATCGTTTTCCAGTTTCAAATTCAGTATAACCGAACCATGGGGAATCGTAAATTCGGTACCGTCGGCATTCCCGTATTTTGTACGGAATGAGCCGTTAATATAATCCAGTAACGAATAAAAAGATTGTTTATACTGTTTTTCTTCAAATGCTTTTTCGCTTTCATCAAAAGCTGCGTCATTCATCTTACTTGCGGTAGATGCAATGGTGGATAAATTAAAAGTTAGCGCCTTATTCATCAATTATATTTGTTTATAGAATTTTGTTTTATAGAATTTTATTTATCTGTATTTTACAAACGAGCCAAATTTTTATTGGAACCCGCAGGAACGCTGCAAAGTTACAATAAAAATTTAGATGTAAATGTTTTTTCACTATATTTTTTTATCCGTCTATTTATCATCTACTTATCCCCTGTTTTTCCTTATTTTTCCAGTAAGAATTTACCCGGAAAATATCCAATTGCACACATATTTGTCATGAAAAAAGTTTAGTACAAGACAAAAATCACCTCATACCACAAAATAATTACACTGTATGTTTCACTATTGACTTCGCTCGGCGCAGTCTTCAAACTATGTCCGGTTATAAGCAAAGCTCCTGCTTTGCAAGCAAGCATGGACGCTTGTTTTTAGCTTGGACGTAGCAAAATGCTATGTATAGCGGGAATAATAAAATGAAGGCTGAAAGCCCCTAAATCAATAGGGTAGGATGTTGCCCTACCTTTGATATCGGAAATTTTCTCTCAAGTCCCAATCAGGGCGTAATTCAAATTAATCTCACAAATAGCATGCGTCATATTCTACATTATATTTCTTCAAAAAGCCAATGGTTCCTTCTTAAATGTGTGCTTAATGAAT
>JAISDH010000154.1 GCA_031264975.1 Bacteroidales bacterium | reverse complement strand
GCAACTTGATTTAACCGAAGTCCCCGAAAATATAAAAGGCATGCCCATAGCATTAATTACAGCCGGAATCTTAGCGCTCGCCTTCATGGGCTTCGCAGGATTGGTGTAAAATGCAAAGGACAGAGGACAGTAGGGGCGTTGCATGCAACGCCCTTATCGCTGTGCATAGCATCTTCGCTATGTCCAAATTAAAAACAAGCGTGAATGCTTGCATATATTTTCATCCTGCTCATCCTCTAATCCTGAAAATCCTGATTCAGACAATTTCTTCTTCATGGCTTGCTTGCCTGCTGCCTGTTGCATGTTGCTTGCTGCCTTTTTCCCTTTCGCCCTTGCACTTTCTCCCATGTTTCTTGTACCTTTTATTGATGGAGGGCGGTTTATTTTAAAATTTTAGTGTATATTTGCAAATCAAAATAAATAATCTATAATGAGCATTTATCGGATTTTATATCAGACGATTATCTTTGCATTTCTTTTAGTGTTTATGTCGTGTTCCAATCAGAATAATGACGAAATTGATGGTAATGTGGTGAACATTCCGATTTCGGCTGATGAGAAAAATGAAAAGGGACAGCGTATGCCTAAACTTGAATTTGAACAGAAGCATCATGATTTTGGAAAACTTATTCAGGGTGAAAAAGTAAGCTATACTTATAAGTTTAAAAACACAGGGAATGCAATACTTGTTATTTCTTCGGTTCTTCCGGGATGTAATTGTACCGTTGCACAGTTTACCCAAACGCCAATTGCGCCGGGTGAGAATGGAAGTATAACCATTAACTTTAATTCCGAAACAAAAAAAGGTTTGGTTAATACTACTATAGTTGTACAAGCAAATACGTATCCAGCCGATACACGATTGAGTTTTACCGCAAATGTTGATTTGCCATAATTAATGATAGAAATTAACTTAATATATATATAGTATTTATGAATTTATTACATGTAATTTTATTTGGTACTCCGGGTACTGATAAAGGAGGCGGCGCGCCTATGATAATTTTTCTGGTATTAATGATTGTCATCTTTTATTTTTTCATGATTCGTCCGCAACGGAAAAAGGAAAAAGACGCTCAAGCATTTAGAGCAAATCTTCAAAAAGGAGACAAAATCGTTACTATCGGTGGAATCCATGGTAAGATTGTAGATGTGCAAGAAAAAACATTTACAATAGAAACGGAAGGTAATTCCAGAATGAAAATAGAAAAAGTAGCTGTTTCCCATACGGTAATGGATGAAATAGGCGCGTAAGCGCCTATTTCCGTCTGTTATGTAGAACTGTTATGTTAAGAATGATTCTCTTATGTCGAAAAAGCGAAAGTTCAAACAGTATCGTTTGATATTTACTTGTTTAGTATTGTCTATTCTTGCGTGGTTTACTTTAAAAATGTCGCAAAACTATAAGCAAACTTACCAATTTGCTGTTGAATTTACGAACTTGCCAAAGGATAAGTTCTTAACATACCGGTCTGACATAATTATGACGGTTAGCATGGAAACCAAAGGTATTTCGTTGTTGAAATTTGAATTTAATAAAAAGAAAATTCTATTGGATTATCCCCGAATTATCAAAGCGGAACAACAACAAAACAATAACATTGCAATTGACAAGAAACAATTAGAATCTTATCTTATTAATCAGTTGAATTTCCCTGTAACTTCTACAGTTATTGAGCCATTATCAATCTCTTTGGAATTTGAGGGATTTCCTGATAAATAGGATGTATATTTTTAAGACGAAACAAATATGGATATACTAAACAATATAGAAGAAGCAATCAATGATTTCAGAGAAGGAAAGTTTTTGATTGTTACAGACGATGAAGACCGTGAGAATGAAGGTGATTTTATTATTGCAGCAGAAAAGGTAACTCCCGAAAAGATTAACTTCATGATGACGCACGGACGAGGCGTTTTGTGCGCGCCGGTTACAGAGGAACGATGTCGTGAATTGCAACTGGACATGCAGGTAACAAACAATACATCTTTCCTTGGAACTCCCTTCACAGTTACGGTTGACCTTTTAGGACACGGATGTACAACAGGCGTATCGATGTATGACCGTGCTTCTACCATTCTTGCGCTTGCCAACCCCAATACACAAGCCGATGATTTGGGACGACCCGGACACGTAAATCCTTTACGGGCAAGAAACGGGGGCGTATTGGTGAGAGCCGGACATACGGAAGCTGCGGTTGACCTTGCGCGTATGGCAGGGCTATATCCTGCCGGCGCCTTGATTGAAATAATCAATGAAGACGGAACAATGGCGCGACTTCCTCAATTGATTGAAGTTGCAAAGAAACATAATATTAAAATTATTTCTATTCAAGATTTAATTGCCCATAGAATGAAAACGGAAACCTTGATTCGTCGCGAACAGGAAGTTTCTTTTCCGACACAGTGGGGCGTTTTTAACTTGATTGCATATACCCAATTGAATAATGCGAATACACACCTTGCACTTCAAAAGGGAACATGGAAAAAAGGAGAGGAGATTATGGTTAGAGTGCATTCTTCTTGTGCGACAGGCGATATTTTTGGTTCATGCAGATGTGATTGTGGAGAACAACTCCATAAATCCATGCAAATGATTGAAGAAAACGGAAAAGGACTGCTCTTGTACATGAGTCAGGAGGGTAGGGGAATCGGATTGATAAATAAACTGAAAGCCTATCATTTGCAAGACATGGGAAGAGATACGGTTGAAGCAAATCTTGAATTAGGTTTTAGAGTAGATGAACGGGATTACGGCATTGGCGCTCAAATTCTCTATGACCTCAATGCGACGAAAATCCGTTTGATTACCAACAATCCAACCAAACGCGCCGGTCTTCGAGGGCATGGTATTGAAATTCTTGAAACGATTCCTATTATTATCGAACCCAATAAAGACAATTTGAAGTATCTAAAAACAAAACAATTCAAAATGGGGCATGACCTCCGAATTGATTAATCATTTTTTTATTTCCCCTTATGTCAGAATTGTTCGATTTGGTCGACAGAGATATTCAATATTATTGTGACAGACATACCTCAGAAGAAAGCAAGGTTTTGTATGACTTATACAGGGAAACCAACACGAAAACCGTATATCCCCGAATGCTTTCCTCCAAAAGTCAGGCTACTTTCCTGCAGATGATATGCCGACTTATTCAACCTGAACGTATTTTAGAGTTAGGAACATTTACAGGATATTCAACTTTATATATGGCAGAGACTTTAACCGATGAAGGCGTTATTGTTACCATTGAAAAGAATCCTGAAATGGAAGAGATTATCAGAAAATATATTCAAAAGGCAGGATTAGAATCCAAGGTAAATCTGTTGATTGGAAATGCGCTTGATTTGATACCGACTCTCCATGAAAAATGGGATTTGATATTTATCGACGCCGACAAAAGCAATTATCTTAACTACTATAACATGTTGCTTCCCTCGCTTTCCGATAATGGAATGATGCTGGTAGATAATGTTCTCTGGAGCGGAAAGGTAATAGAAGAGGTGAAACAAAATGATAAAGATACAAAAGCAATTCTTGAATTTAATACATTCGTACAAAAAGATAATCGCGTTAAAAATATGATACTCCCCTTTCGAGACGGAATCATGATGATTCAAAAATAAGATATAAGGGGCGAAAGGTATGAAAGGGCGAAAGGGCGAAGGTATGAAAGGGCGAAAGGGAACAGGCATATATAAGGGCGAATGGCATTCTTCCATGCGCGGCATAATTTTGCCTGTAGAGACACGATGCTTCGTGTCTCACGTTGGAGGTTGTTGACCGTCGGTTATTATTCAAAGAAAAAAGTATTAGAATATACGTTATTAAAGGCTATTTCATAGGACGACTTACGAATAAATTACGAATGACTTACGAATATTGCAAGGCGCAACATTGTTTCTCCGGTATCAACGAAAATGATTTATTC
>JAISDH010000078.1 GCA_031264975.1 Bacteroidales bacterium | reverse complement strand
AACGAAAATCTTGTGGAAGCGGCAATCGGTGTCGGTACAGGCACGCGTTTTTACCAATATTTCGACACAAAGAAAAACCTTGAATCCGCGGTTTTTGACAATGCACATTTTCTTGGAGGGCGGCTGATTGCGATTGTTCTGCGGCAAGATGAAGAACTTGTTTTGGTATTGCGCGATATTTTCAGCATTGAAGAATATTTCTATGAAATCAAACGAGGTTTTTCCGAATTTGCCGTGTATTCGAATGCGGTAATCTCTGTAACCGCCGCAGATGCAACGCATATCGAGATTCGATATTACAAAGGCATTGATGCGGAAGAGATTTCGGAGCTTATAAGAGTGCCCGCCATGCCGAGTTACGAAACAACCGGCGTACTGTTTGGTTAAGGGCTACTGGTACGAAGCCTGCTTGCCCGGTGTTTGACAGCATGGCAGATGAATATTATTATGGAACGGATGGGGGAGAGCGGAATGACCGAAAACTCTCTGAAAGGAGTGTCGAGGTTGACGGCTCGAGTGGTTTTATGATTGATACAGTAAACGGTGGGCTGCATTTGGTTGATAAGAATTTTACTGTTTGTAGCAATTTAACAAAACAGGAATTTATTTCGTCGAGCCTTTATGGGGATGTTGAACGCGAACACAGGAATGATTCCAATGACGAAACGTATGTGCGTTATTATTTGAAACCTCAGCGCATCGGAGAAAACCGTTTTGTTTTGACGTTAATTTTTGAACCGAGCGGGATGATATGTATGGCATTGTTGCACATGCTGATTGACGATATTCCGCTTTCTTGGGATGAATGGAGTGAGGCCAAGGAATTAGAACGGAAAATGAAACATGATGAATTATTAAAAAATGCAATTGGAAATCCACCGTATAAATATTCATGGGGTCTGATCTCGTCCAACTATGACCCTAGATCCGGGTCTAGCAATATCGCATTAAACTACAGACTGCCATAGTTGGAGATTGCGGCTTGACGGTGAACGGAAGCATTGCGCAAAATAAGAGGGAATTGTTGTGAAATATCTGCTTATTGAGTTTGATAACGAACAGCAGTGGTTGGAAATCGGAGATGCGGGCCATACCTTGAGACAACTTGTCATTGAAGCCGATGGGCAAATTCATGTTTCATGTTTGGAGGATTGCTTGGCGGAGGGCATTATTAATGAAAATGAATTGGGCGGGACAATACATTCTATCGCGCAGCATGAGTTTGAGAACAAGTGGAATGCCGTCACAGCAAAAGAACGACAACGATGGAACATTTTGAAAGAGCGATATCCGATCGGCACAGAAGTGGAATGTACGGTCAAATATTCTTATCCGCAAGGATGGGTAACGGATCTCGACGGATTACTCGGAATTTGCAAATGCGACCTAAGTCTGTATCCCGGGCAATTGCTCAGCGGACAAATTGGCGGATATGATGAAGAAAACATGTGGTTGGTAATTTCAAAAAAAGAAAGGAATTAAGGTTATGGCCAACAAGGAAGCGGAAACTATGGGAATGTTAAGAGAGGCGATTTGCACGAATGATTTCATCAATATTGCCTACAGCGCAGTGGATATCATGAAGCAATCCCAAAACCCTTTTGATTTTGTTGAGCCAATACTTCGATTCATGGAAGATTTTCCGGAGGCTGATTTTGGGCAACCGGGTCCGTTAACTCATTTTGTTGAGACATTTTATGGGAATGGATATGAGGAGTTATTGTATCAATCCGTTAAAAGGAAACCCACCCTGCATACAATTTGGATGGTAAATAGGATAATCAATGATCCCGGAACAGTTAATACGGCGTCTTATGTTGATTTATTAAATGAGGTAAAAAACCGAAAGACAGTTGATAAAGGGATAAAGGACATGATATCCTATTTTATGGAGAACCGGTAAGACGGCCTTTCCCCAAAATAACATGAACACGAGCTATGGAAAACTTCTTAAACGATACCAAACGAAAGCCGAGTTGGTCCCCGCTTGAATAAGGAGGAATCACAACGGAAAACGCAATAGAAAAATTTGTAAAAGCCTGCATTGAAAAAGGGGAATCCGAGAAATTGGGGGACAGCAAAACAGGCAATAGACACTATAAAATCATCAGTTCCGTCTATGAATTTTTAAAAGACAATAACAGACTTGACGAACTCGTTGATTTACTTGAACATGAAGATCCTTATGTGAGATTATGGGCGTCATCTTATGTTTTGCAAATTGTGCCTGAGAAGGCGGAAAAAACATTGGAAGAAATATCCCGGATTAAAAGTGTTATGGCGGGATTTTCCGCTAAAATTACATTGGATGAATGGCATAAGGGAACTCTGGAGTTTTAGCTTCTGATTATCGTGTAATAGGTGGCAACCATGAGGAATGAACCGTTAACCTCCAAATTGTGGTCCGAATTTTCCGGATTGCAATATGAAGAAAGCACCTTTTGTTCTTTTATTGACTATTATAATGCGTTGGCGAAATGGATTAAAAAAAACAAGCAGTTTCTAAACGAAGATATTTTGCGTGAAACCCGCTT
>JAISDH010000070.1 GCA_031264975.1 Bacteroidales bacterium | reverse complement strand
ACTAAAGTTTGCTATACATAGTTATTATAGATAGGATTTCAATCTTTTTGTCCCGTTTTTACGTAGCTTTTTCAAAGCTTTTTCTTTTATTTGGCGGGCTCCTTCCCTTGTAAGATTAAATTTCTCTCCGATTTCATCCAATGTATATTCATGTGATTTTCCTATGCCGAAAAACATACAAATCAATTCCCGTTCTCTTGCATCCAATACATCCAATGTATGGCTGATTTCTTTTTCCAAAGATTCTTTGATAAGAAGAGAATCGGTATGCGTTACTTCTTCACTTACAAAAGTATCTATGAAATTAGTATCATCGTCGCTGTTTATAGGGGCGTCCATAGAGATATGACGAGCGGCAATTTTGACAATTTCGCCAATTTTATCCGGCGCCAAATCAATAACTTCTGCAATTTCTTCTATTGTAGGCGGACGACTGTATACTTGTTCTAATTTGGAAATTTCTTTCTTTATACGATTTACCGCTCCCAATTGATTTACAGGCAAACGAACAATACGAGATTGGTCGGCAATTGCATGAGAGATTGATTGCCTTATCCACCATACTGCATACGAAATAAATTTAAATCCTCTCGTTTCGTCAAACCGTTTTGCCGCTTTAATTAAACCAAGATTCCCTTCATTAATAAGGTCTTGCAAACTCAATCCCTGATTTTGATATTGTTTTGCAACAGATACAACAAACCGAAGGTTTGCTTTAACCAATTTGTCTAACGCTTCCTTATTTCCTAGTTTGATTTGTTGAGCTAATTCAACTTCTTCTTCAGGAGTAACCATTTGTTCTTTACTAATATCCTGCAAATACTTTTCAAACGATGTATTATCTCTATTAGTAATAGAATGCGAAATCTTTAACTGTCTCATAAAATAAATAGTCTCATTTTTTTAAAATTAATTACATAATAACATTATATCCATATATATATCCATTGGGGTAAAAACCTTCAATGCGTATAACACCTTCTTTGTCTTCGAGAATCCTTTCGATATCATCTTCTGTAGCAACCGACCTTTTATCGATAGCTGTTATGACAAAATCATTTTGTATTCCGGTCGCTTTTAGCAAACCGTCTTTGATTTTTATTACACGTAAGCCGTTATTTACTCTATATCGTGCTTTGATTTGTTCGTTGATAGGTTCGACGTCGATTCCGAGTTTCTGTAACGCGATTTTATCTCCCTTTCGTATAATATTTGTCGTTCCCATTATATTTTTTAGCGTAACTTTCATTTCAAATTCTTTTTGTTCACGAATAATCTTACAGGTAATAACATCGCCAGGTATGTGCTGGTCAAGTATTTCTTTCAACTCGGGAAAAGAATTTACTTCATGTTTATTGATTGATAATAAAATATCTCCTTCTTTCATTCCTGCATTATCAGCAGATTTATCAGGCTCTATTTTAAATACCTGTATCCCTTTTGCACTGTTCAAATGCATATTTTCTGCTTTGTTGCCATCCATTTCCGAAAAAGAAGCCCCGAAAAATACGCGTTGAACTCTTCCGTATTTCATTAAATCGTTCACTACTTTTTTTACAATATTTACAGGTATTGCAAACGAATAACCGGCAAAAGAACCTGTATTTGACGCAATTGCTGCATTAATTCCTATTAGTTCTCCAGCCGTATTAACCAATGCGCCACCGCTATTTCCGCTATTTACTGCCGCATCGGTTTGGATAAAAGAAGATACGGAAGTATTTCCGCCCAAAATATTGAGATTTCTGGCTTTAGCGCTTACAATACCTGCCGTAACGGTAGAGGTTAAATTATATGGATTGCCTACCGCCAACACCCATTCTCCCAATTTTACGTCGTCTGAGTTTCCGTATTTTATGTTATGTAAATTGTTTGCATCTATCTTCAATAATGCCAAATCATTTTTTTCATCGGTTCCGACAATAGACGCTTCGAATGTTCGCTTGTCATTAAGGGTTACTTTTATTTTTGCAGCGCCCTCTACCACGTGGTTATTTGTAATAATATAACCATCCTGCGACAGAATAACTCCTGAACCATACGCTTGATACACACGTGCCTGCGGTTGTCCAAAAAAATTTGGGAAGGGGTCTTGAAAGAAGAAATCAAAAAGACTGCTCTTCTGTTGCATCTCCGCACTAATATGTATTACGGTATTGATTGTAGTTTCTGCTGCATAGGTAAAATCCACCGGATTAACGCGTATTCCTGAACTTGCAGATACGCCGTCAGAAAGGGTTCGTTGAGCGCAGCCAACATTACAAAAACAAAACCAAAAAATAATTCCTGTCAATAAATATTTATTCATCTTATTATTAAGCTCCATAATTCACTTGGGTCATTATACGATTAATGATACAAAAAGTTTCTTTTTTATCCATGCTTTTATTTTCCACAAGTAACGTCAAAATGTCAAATATTGTTTCGTCTCTTTAGAGAATCAATTCATTTTTTTGTTACCTGACATAACGTAAAATAAAGAAACTATGAAACGTACATTTTATTATACAAAGTAAAATTTTTTTTTGAGTTACTACAAAATCAAGCGAAGACTATGTTGTTACTGTTTGATACACAGTAAATGTTTTCCTGAAAACTTCATCGTCATTTATTTTCCAATAAGAAATATTAGCACGCCAATCACATTAATCTCAAAATTTACAATTCGGATATTTCGGATTGTTTCAATCGTGCTTTTCTACATTGACGGGACATGTATCAATAATATTATCAACCCATTTTGTAGATTTAATCCTTCATTTAGGTACGTCATCTATTTCTATTTTCCGGTTCAATTTTCTTTCTTCGGCTAAACTTCCTTATGTATGGATATTTTTCTTATGTAACAAAATTTATACCTAAACGCATGGATAAAAATAGTATCTTTGCCGAACTATGAGCGTATATATTTTAGCAATAGAATCGTCATGCGACGATACATCAGCGGCGGTATTGAATGATACGACGCTGTTATCCAATATTATTGCCAATCAAGATATCCATGCACAATATGGTGGAGTGGTACCTGAATTGGCGTCAAGGGCGCATCAACAAAATATAGTTCCTGTTGTCCATGCAGCTCTCAAACAGGCAGGTATAGACAAGAGGCAAATATCGGCGCTTGCCTTTACCCGAGGTCCGGGTTTATTGGGTTCTTTGCTCGTAGGCGTTTCTTTTTCCAAAGCTTATGCCTATGCTTTGGATATTCCGCTTATAGAAGTAGACCATTTACAGGGACATATTTTGTCTCATTTTATCCATAAGGAAACCCCAGCGCCCAAGTTTCCCTTTTTATGTTTGTGTGTTTCCGGCGGACATACCCAAATCATTCGAGTAAATGACTACTTCGACATGCAAGTTATTGGACGTACCATTGACGACGCCGCAGGGGAAGCCTTTGACAAAGTTGCCAAAATTTTGGGTTTCCCATATCCGGGAGGTCCTGTGGTTGACCAATTGGCAAAAACAGGTAACTCGAATGCCTTTATTTTCAATGAGGCAAATATTGCTCATTATGACTACAGCTTTAGCGGATTAAAAACGTCTTTTCTGTACTTTCTGCGAGATAAATTAAAAGACAACCCCGCCTTTATGGAAGAAAATAAAAACGACCTCTGCGCTTCCATCCAAAAAGCCATTATTCATTCTTTGACAAAAAAATTAATCAAAGCATCCCGTGATTTAAAAATCAACGAAATCGCCATAGCAGGAGGCGTTTCGGCTAATTCCGGTTTGCAAAAGGAATTAGTATCTTTATCCCGTCAATACCATTGGACAATACACATTCCTTCTTTACAATTCAGCACAGATAATGCTGCTATGATAGGCATTGTTGGATATTTTAAATATATTCGCAACCAATTCAGCGATATATCTACCGTCCCCTATACCCGACAAAAGGTGTAGCAAGGGTACAAGCTACAAGGTATAAGGAGCACGAGTATTAACCGTTAATCATTAATTACTATTTTCATCCCTTCGCCCTTTCATCCTTTCGCCCCTTCGTCCTTCTACCTTTCACCTTCTTTATTTGTTCAACATTTTTCTGTTAAAAAAATGATGAAAATATTGCCATTATTCCGAAGGAAAAGTACTATTTTTGAACGTTGTATTGAAGCACGATATATTCGGTACAATTTTAATTTTAA
>JAISDH010000057.1 GCA_031264975.1 Bacteroidales bacterium | reverse complement strand
GGGTTCTCCTGACAAAGGTAATTAAACTTTTCATCGGGATTGGTTCTGTCTATATGAGGTTCCTGTTCTGTTTTTACTACTTTTGGCGTGATAGAATAGGAAATACCTGTTTTTTTTGTTATACAGTTCGTTAATTCCGAAATGATTTCTCTTACTTCCTGTTTTGCCAATTCGTTGGGAACTTCTATTTCGATAGTATGATTTTCTGTTTCAGAAGGTATTTGCTTCAACAGGATTTCCTTGACTATATCGCTTGAAGATTCATTGACCGCATCTTCCCAACAATCCTGTAATGATACAAAAACGGGATTCTGTTCTTCTTCGGGTGCGCTGGGGGCAGCTTCTGATTTATTTTCAGATGACGTCTCCTGTTCAAGCGTTTCTGTTTTTTCAGATGCAGTTATTGTTTCGGCTTCTGTAGGCGTTTGGTTTATTTGCGGTTGCTCGGATATTGTTTGTTCATTTTGAGCAATATTGGCAACGGGTTTATTTTTTTCCAAAGTTTCCTTGATAGAAGTAACTTTCATCTGTTCAGACATAAAAGACACAGGTTTCCTGAAAACAGGTTTTTCCATGCTTTCCTTTTGGGGCGCCGTCTCTTGCTGCGGCAATTCTGTTTTTTCGATTTCTACAGCCTCACGATTGCCTGACTTTAGCACGTTTGAGGTAGCAGGCTTGCATCAAGGCTACTTCAACGTGCAATCTTTTGTTGTTTGAAGTTTTATAATCGGCGTCATATTGGGTAAATAAGCGTAATAATCGGATAAGTATATCACCATTAATGTTTTTTGCCTGATTCAGATATTCATCTTTTACATTCTCGCTTACATCCATTAGTTTGACTGTAGCAGGCGATTTACACATGGAAAGATTACGCAAATGCTCGTTAATTCCTGCTAAAAAATGTTGACCGTCAAAACCTTTTTCCAAAATTTCATTATAAAGTAAAAGCGTTTCAGCCGTGTTTTCCACTAAAATGAAATCAATCATTTTGAAGAAATAATCATAATCCAGAATATTCAGGTTTTCAACCGTACTTGCATACGTTAGATGACCACCGGAAAAGCTAACAATCTGGTCAAAAGTAGAAAGGGCGTCTCGAAGTCCTCCATCTGATTTTTGGGCGATAATATCCAAAGCATTTTTTTCGTATGCTATATTTTCTTCAGCTGCCACATATTCCAAATGTTTAACAATGTCTTCTATTTTAATCCGTTTGAAATCAAAAATCTGACAACGAGATAGAATAGTAGCCAATATTTTATGTTTTTCGGTAGTTGCCAAGATAAATTTGGCGTAAGCAGGCGGTTCTTCCAGCGTTTTCAAAAAAGCATTGAAAGCATTGGAAGACAACATGTGTACCTCGTCAATAATATAAACCTTGTACTTAACTCCCTGCGGAGGAATACGAACCTGTTCTACCAGACGGCGCATTTCGTCAACTCCACTATTGGAAGCGGCGTCTAATTCAAAAATATTAAATGATGCGGACGCATTAAAAGATTTACAGGACTCACATTCATTACAAGCCTCTCCCTCTGGCGTTTTGTTTAGGCAGTTGATTGTTTTTGCAAAAATACGCGCACAAGTAGTTTTTCCAACGCCTCTTGGTCCACAAAACAGGAATGCCTGTGCGATTTGCTGCTGTATGATAGAGTTTTTTAATGTAGTTGTAATGGCGTCCTGCCCTACTACCGATTTGAATGTTTGGGGTCTGTATTTTCGTGCCGATACAATGAAATTATCCATGTGTTTTTGATTAAAATTTTATTTGTTTTGTAGTTTATTATTTGCTTCTATTACTTTTTCTTTCATCGCATTTTTGAATGCTGTTAATTTTCCGTACAATGTTTCGTCGGCTGTTGCCAGAATTTGCGTTGCCAGAATAGCGGCATTTCGAGCGCCATTAAGCGCAACAGTCGCAACCGGTATACCGGATGGCATTTGCAAAATGGAAAGAATAGAATCCCAACCGTCAATGGAATTGGAAGATTTGACAGGAACGCCAATAACAGGAATAGAGGTATATGCGGCAATAACTCCAGGTAAATGAGCCGCTCCACCCGCCCCCGCGATAATCACTTTTATTCCCCGATGTTTTGCCCCCATTGCATAATCCATAACTAATTCCGGCGTACGATGAGCCGACAAGGCATTACATTCATATTGAACACCCATTTCTTCTAAAAACTTCATCGCTTCTTCCATAACTGGCAAGTCCGATGTGCTTCCCATAATGATACTTACTTTTATATCCATGTTTACTTTATATTATTTACGCTATAAATACAACTTCTGTATGTTACGAGTATTGTTCTATTTTTATTTTTTGATTGGCAAAGATAAAATAAAAATAACAATCTTTGTCTATTTCATGGAAAAATTTTATGTGATACTAACGATTCTTATCCTTTGATAAGCTGCTAAAAAATTGAAATAGTTATATGAATAATTATCCCTGCAATACTGATTAAACCGTCCTTTCCACGATTCCGTTAACTTTAAATTTAAGAACTTCAATGTTTTCCAAACCATCGTTATCGACTACTTTTACGGCTACAATGTGAAGTCCTGCTTTGAATTTGGCGGTTTGCTGTCCGTTTCTGTCAATCATAACGCTTGCCTTAAAGCCATTTTCGGAATTATAATCAAAATCCCAACTGTAAAATTCAATTCCTTTCTCGCTTGCACCTTTGGAGGTAAGTTCAATTTCCCAAATTTCCTTTTCAGTGTGGACAGATTTTGTGATTTCAATATTTAAAGCAGGTTTTTGGGCTATCGGCACAATATCTTCAACTTTTACTAGATTGATAATTATGTTTTCTTTCAGTTTCAAACGCGCAACTTCTTCAACTGCACCTTTGCCAAACGAAAAAGCAATAATATAACCAACCTGTTTTTTCTGTGCCACATTTTTGTTAAACAATTTTTTGTCGCTACGTTGAATGGCAGCAAAGAAATTATCAATCACATTTCGTCCTATATTATCACTACGTTTTACCTGAATTGGCGTATTGTCAGGCATTTTACCATCCAGTCCGAAATCGTTACGCTGTTTTGTATTGCATATGCCGCCAAATTGCTGTACAATCCAACTCTCAAACTCGAAAGCATTTTTGTAACGAAGCGTATCATAATCGTATTTATGAAGTTGCACGGTAAACGGAGCGCTAAACAAACTGCGCTGTTTATCCAATCGCAATTCGGTTACTTTAATTGCCTGTACCGATTGGTCAATACCAATCCATTTTCTGTTCAGTTTGTCGGCAACAGCAACGGTCGTTCCACCACCAACAAAAGGGTCTAAAATTACATCGCCTTCGTTGGAAGCGGCTTTAATTATTCTTTCAAGTAAGGCTTCTGGTTTTTGCGTTGGATAACCTATGCGTTCTTTTGACATGCCATTTATTGTAGCAATATACCAAACATCAGAAGGTGGAATAAAGTTTGGGTCTTCCTTTGTATTAGCATTTTTCATTATCATTGCTCCATCATATTGTAATCTTTTTTGTGATTTTTCTGATAACATTCTTTCGTCTAGAACATCATTTACATTAAAAATAAACTTATCTCCTTTTGAATAATGAAATATAACATCATGTTTTCTATTCCAACGTTGGAAACTTCTTCCTCCCCAAGAATAATACCAAACTATACTTGCTATAAATCTATTCATACCAAAAATTCTATCTAAAATTTCTACACGGATATAAGCGTCTGCATGCCAGTCGCAATGCAGAAAAATAGTGCCTGTGGGTTTTAAAATACGATGCATCTGCTCAACACGCTCTTTGAGCCAGGCAATATAATGTTCAATTCCGCCAGCCCAGCGGTCTTGAAAACTGCGTATTTCGCCTTCGTCGCCCCAAATTACTTCGTAATTTCTATTGGAGAAAAATGGCGGATCAAGATAAATTAAATCAACGCTTTCTGTTTCAAGCGTTTTGAGAATTTCGAGGTTATCGCCAAGTATAAGTTTATTTACCATAGTGAAATATATTAAATTTATTTTCCTATCAATCAATTTTCAGAACCGCCAAAAACGCAGACTGTGGCACTTCTACGTTACCGATTTGGCGCATACGTTTTTTTCCTTTCTTTTGTTTTTCCAATAACTTACGTTTACGGCTAATATCACCGCCATAGCACTTTGCCGTAACATCTTTTCTAACTGCTTTTACTGTCTCCCGTGCAATGATTTTTGAACCGATAGCCGCTTGAATAGCAATATCGAATTGTTGACGGGGTATGAGTTCTTTCAGCTTCTCACACATTCTCCGTCCAAAGGAATAGGCATGGGTTACGTGAATTAAAGTTGAAAGGGCGTCAACAGGGTCTCCGTTTAATAAAATATCCAACTTGGATAATTTGGATTCTTTATAACCATTTACAAAATAATCAAATGAAGCATAACCCTTCGAGCAACTCTTTAACTTATCATAAAAGTCAAACACAATTTCTCCCAAAGGTAAATCAAAGGTAAGTTCTGCACGGTCGGTTGTAAGGTAGACTTGCGATTTCAGCGTTCCCCGTTTTTCAAGGCAGAGTTTCATGATTTGCCCGATAAATTCGGATTTGGTAATAATTTGAGCGTGTATGTACGGTTCTTCAATATGTTCGATATTATTTGCAGGCGGCATACCGGACGGATTATGTACGTCAAGCGTTTCTCCTTTCGTCGTAAAAACGTGGTAGGACACATTGGGTACGGTTGTAATAACATCCATATCAAACTCTCTGTCCAACCGTTCCTGTATAATTTCCATGTGAAGCAATCCCAAAAATCCACAACGAAACCCAAATCCCAATGCCAGCGAAGATTCAGGTTCAAAGGTTAGGGAAGCATCATTGAGTTGCAGTTTTTCCAAAGAAGAACGCAATTCTTCGTAATCATCCGCATCCACCGGATAAATGCCGGCAAAGACCATTGATTTTACTTCCTTAAAGCCGGCAATAGATTCCAAACAAGGATTCTGAACATGCGTAATTGTATCTCCAACGCTCACTTCTTTAGCTACTTTTATTCCGGATATAATATATCCGACGTCTCCTGCCTGCAACACCTTTCGAGGTTCGGGCGTAAGACGTAAAACGCCAATTTCATCGGCGTCATATTCTTTGCCTGTTGATACAAATTTCACCGAATCGCCGGTTTTTACTTGACCGTTGAAAATCCGAAAATAAGCAATAATCCCTCTGAACGAATTAAAGACAGAATCAAAGATTAAAGCCTGAAACGGTTGATTTATATCTCCCTTCGGGGAACGAATCCGATTGATGATGGCGTCAAATACCTGTTCAACGCCTTCGCCTGTTTTGGCGCTAATGGCTAAAATATCTTCCTCCGAACAACCTATCAAATCAATAATTTGTTCTTTTACTTCATCAGGCATGGCGCTGGGCATATCCATTTTATTAAGTATGGGAATAATATCCAAATCGTGTTCAATGGCAAGATAAAGATTTGAAATAGTTTGCGCTTGAATCCCTTGCGTAGCGTCTACAATCAAAAGAGCGCCTTCGCATGCAGCGATGGAACGTGATACTTCGTAGGAAAAATCTACATGTCCGGGAGTGTCAATCAAATTCAGAATATAATGTTCATTTCCTGACCGATAATCCATTTGTATAGCATGACTTTTTATGGTAATTCCCTTTTCTCTTTCCAAATCCATATCGTCCAGGATTTGATTTTGAAATTCCCGCTCGTTGACCGACCCCGTATATTGTAATAATCTGTCGGCAAGGGTACTTTTACCATGGTCTATATGTGCAATAATACAAAAATTCCGAATGTTTTGCATGTGTTTTTGTCTTGTGTTAATTGATTTTAAATATTTAGTTTAATTCCGGTATAGTTTTGCGGCATTATTCGCATTAATTCTTCTTTTATTTCTCCACTTACATTCAAGTTTTCAATAAAGGCATGAATAGATTCCTTTGTGATATGTGATTTTCCACGCGTCAAATCCTTGAGACTTTCGTAGGGATTCGGATAATTTTCTCTGCGCAAAATGGTTTGTATCGCCTCTGCGACAACTGCCCAATTTTTTTCCAAATCACATTCCAATGCGTCCTGATTCAACAGCAATTTCTTTATTCCCCGCAGTATTGCGTTGCAGGCTATGACAGTATGAGCCAAAGGCAAACCGATATTTCTTATTACAGTACTGTCGGAAAGGTCTCTTTGCAGACGGGAAACCGGTAATTTAGCAGCCAGCCCTTCCAGCAACGCATTGGCAATACATATATTTCCTTCCGAGTTTTCAAAATCTATGGGGTTCACCTTGTGCGGCATGGCAGAAGAACCCACTTCTCCCGCTTTTACCTGTTGCTTGAAATAATCCATTGAAATATACGTCCACATATCCCGATTAAAATCAAGCAAGATTGTATTTATTCGCTTTATAGCGTCAAAACAGGCGGCAAGATTGTCATAATGTTCAATTTGGGTAGTTGTTTGCAGACGAAATAAATTCAATTTCTCCTTCAAAAACTTATTCCCAAACAAAACCCAATCAATATTAGGATATGCTACGCAATGGGCATTAAAATTACCTGTAGCTCCGCCAAATTTTCCGCAAAAGGGAATCATAGACAATAAGTTCATCTGATTGGTAAGTCGTTCATAAAAAACATACCATTCTTTTCCCACTGTTGTAGGGGAAGCCGGTTGTCCATGGGTACGGGCTAACATGGAAATATCTTTCCATTCTTTGGCTTTTCCCAGCAAAGTAGCCTGTATCTCCTCTATTTTAGGGACGAATATCTTCCTATGAAATTCATGATAAAGATAAGGTAAAGCCGTATTATTAATATCTTGCGAAGTTAAACCAAAGTGGATAAACTCTTTGTATTGAGCGAAGTTCAACGCTTCAAATTGTTCCTTAATAAAATATTCAACAGCCTTTACGTCATGGTTTGTAATCTTTTCTATTTCCTTGACACGAATAGCGTCCTGTTCTGTAAAATTTTTATATAACGACTGTAAAACAGTATATTGTTCCGGGTTTATATCTTTCAGTTCCGGTAACGGTAATTCGCATAAAGCGATGAAATATTCTATTTCTACAAAGACGCGAGCACGTATATAAGCATACTCGGAAAAATAATCCGATAATTCCGATATGGAATGATAATAGCGACCGTCTAAAGGCGAAATAGCTGTTAATGTGGTTAATTGCATATAGTAATATTAGATTGCAAATATACGATTTTTTGGCATAAGTTTGTCATTTATTTTGAAATAGATTGCAAGCAAGACGGCAACAAGCAAGTCGGCAACAGGCAACATGCAGCATGCAACAGGCAACATGCAGCATGCAACAGGCAACATGCAGCATGCAACAGGCAACAAGCAGCAAGCAACAGGCAAGTCGGCAACAGGCAACAAGCAGCAAGCAACATGCAAGTCGGCAACAAGCAGCAAGCAACAAGCAACAAGCAAGTCGGCAACAGGCAACAAGCAACAAGCAGCAAGCAACATGCAGGCAAGCCACGAGAAAGAAAGGTACTGCCGAATGGGCGAATGGAAAAACAGAGAACAAAAGAAAGGCAGCATCAGCCTGAAAGGTTGAAATCAACAGCACAGCGCAACGCGCTGTGGATAGAAAGCGAGTAAAAATAAAAGCCCCAATCGGGGCGTAATCAATTTCTTTGCTGGGCGTAGTATCTTCGATACATACAAATTGAAAGCAAGCGTCCTCGCTTACAGACAAGACAGGAGCCTTGCTTTTAAGACGACATTAGTCTGGAAGCTATGCCGAGCGAAGGCACATATAGAACGTTATTCACTTAAAAAAGCAACAGCAAAAACAATTGAAAGTCAAGATATTTAAATGCCTCTCAAATCAACCCCAAAAAGGGTTATCCTTTTTTCAAAAAGGGTTATCCCTTTTACCCAAAAGGGTTATCCTTTTTACTCAAAAGGGTTATCCCTTTTTTGAAAAGGGTTAACCCTTTTTACCCAATAGGTATAATCATTATATTTGCAAGGCAGGAGCCATGCTTTTGACACGACGTAGTCTGGAAGACCAATGTCATCAAGTTAAGAGCTGAAAGCCCAATAATCAATAACGTAGATGCAAGACCAAGTTATGGTCGGAATGCGTAAAAAGCTCTGAAAGAGCGTAATCAACAGCGTAGGGCAACGCCCTACGGACAGAATATACACAATATTTACTAAGCCCTGTAAGGGCGTAATCAAATGAAATGAAATGGATTACGCCCCGTTTGGGCTTAATAATGGTGGGGAGACGTTTCCGACACAGGGCGTTGCCCATGTGCTATTGATGTCGCTCTTTCAGAGCTTTTATAGCTTAACTTGATGACATTGCTCTGGAAGACTACGCCGTGCAAGAGACTACATCTGCCGAAGGGTGCATTCCTACGGAATGCAATAATAAAGATATTCCCTACGGGAATTGATTCTATTCGCTGTTCTTTTATCCTGCTCATTCTGTAATCCTGAGAATCTTGATTCAGACAGAAAAAAAGGGCTACCATTTTTTACAGAGCAGCCCTAAATTACAAATGTTTTAAATATATAAAAAACAAAAACAATGAAAACTCTTTAACCGAGTTCGCGAGTTCGACGTAAGTTATTCTTACGTCGAACTCCACTCCCTCGTTCATTAATCACTAACCGTTAATCACTAATCATCATTCGTTTAACAAGCCGTTGACCTTTGTATTCTATCGAATAGAAGTAAATACCGGC
>JAISDH010000022.1 GCA_031264975.1 Bacteroidales bacterium | reverse complement strand
TTCTTTCTGCCTCCATATTCCCCCGAACTCAATAAAATCGAAATACTGTGGAGATTCATCAAATACAAATGGTTGCCTTTTGAGCCTTTTCTTAACTTCCAAAATCTCTAAGATCGCTTTTATGACGTAATCCATAAGATAGAAACAAAATACGTCATTAATTCTTATTGAATAATTAATTTTGAAAACATACTTAGCCATTTATTTGTATTTGATGAATTACAAAAACGTATTTTGATGAAGTGCTAGCGCCGAATAAACGGTTTATTATTATTGAACAAGCCAGCTATATCACAATACTCGACCGGCCAGAAGAATTTTACAATGCCCTGCATCGTGCGTTGAATGAAATTTTGCTTAAATCGGACGTAGAATTGGAATTATAGCACATGAATATTTTAGTAGTATATTAAAAAAGTATCTTTGATGTCGATAAGCATAATAAATTGTTTAACTGATAAAATTAAAAAGAGGAAGAAAATGAACAGAAAAGAAGTAATCTTTATCGTCTTGAATGAATTTGCAGACTGGGAAGGAGCTTACATTGCGGCTTGCCTGAACGCAGGAGTTAAACCCGGAAGACCCGTGAAATATACTGTGAAAACCCTGTCAATAAGCAAAGAACCGGTAATCTCTATCGGAGGATTCAACGTATTGCCCGATTATGGTATCGATGATTTACCGGATGATTACGCCGGATTAATACTGATTGGCGGAATGAGTTGGTTTTCACCTGAGGCCGGGAAAATGCTTCCTTTTGTTGAAAAAGCGATAGCGGAAAAGAAACCGATTGCCGGAATATGCAATGCTTCCGTCTTTCTTGGAATGCACGGATTTCTCAACGCTGTAAAACATACGAGCAATGGACTTGATTACATAAAGCAGTATGCAGGCGATAAATACACGGGTGAAGCCAATTATATTAATCGGCAGGCAGTGAGGGACGGGAACATCGTTACCGCCAACGGAACTGCGCCATTGGAGTTTTGTCGGGAAATACTCTATGCGTTAGACGCCGATACCGCCGAAACGGTAGAAGAAGGTTATCAATTTTATAAAAACGGATTTAGCCCCAAATAAAATTATGGACAACGAAAATACATCCATTCACGACTTTGACGTCCGCCGTGAAACCTCTACGAGGTTTTGGTATGGAGGCGACGACTACATTTTTCTATTGATATGCTTTTCCTACGGGAAAATGAATGGATGAAAAAGGAACATAAAACAATAAATATGAGCAAATACGATTCTTTATGGAAATACCTCGACAGCAGGGGAGAGATGCAAATAAGACTCGCTTTCGAGGAAATTAAAACAGTCATCGGGTTTGATATAGACCATTCGTTCCTGACGTATAAAAAAGAGGCAAGAGAATACGGTTACGAAGTCGAGAAAATCTCATTGAGGGAAAAACATGTTACTTTTATCAAAATCGAAAAATGAGCAGGATAATAGTGATATGAAAGAGGCAATCAGAGAATTAATTAAAGCATTGGGGAGATATTTATGGATGAATGGTCGAACCATTCCATGCGCACTTTGCCCGTTAGGGCATTCATATCAATAGAATATATAGATTAAAGAAATATGATGCGTAAACATACAGATTCCCGGATTGAAACTCCGCGATTAGTGTTGAGAGATTGGAAAGAGGACGATATATTGCCTTTTGCTGCAATGAACAGCAATCCAACAGTGATGAAATATTTTTTGAAATCATTGAATGAAAAAGAATCTTTAGACTTCTATAACAGGATACAGGATGAATTTTTCGGGTACGGTTGCGGGTTATATGCGGTTGAGAAAAAGGAAACCGGAGAATTTATCGGCTATGCCGGATTTCAGAATATCACAGTTGATGTGGATTTTACTTCGGGAATTGAGATTGGCTGGCGGCTAAAGCATGAGGAATGGAATCATGGCCTTGCCACCGAAGCGGCTAAGGCATGCCTTTCGTATGCAAAAGGACACCTCTCCTTCCAGACTATCTGGTCATTCACTTCGGTAATCAATAAAAGTTCTGAAAAGGTAATGCAGAAAATCGGAATGGAAAAAATCAGAGAGTTTCCGCATCCTGCCATACCTGAAAATCATCCATTAAAACAACACGTCTTGTATAAGATGAATCTCTAATAGACTATTGATAAATACATCATGAATAAAAATACAATTTCAGAAACAATTATTGCTTTGGAAAAAGCAGCTATGGAAGCATGGCTCAATGGCAATCCCTCCCCTTTTCTTGAGCTTTATTCGAAAGATTTTACCTATTTCGACCCGTCTCAAGAATAGCGACTTGACGGCAGTGATAAGATTAAAGAATTATATGAAAGTATGAGGGGGAAAGTAAATATAGATAAATTCGAAATGGTAAATTCTGTTGTGCAATCTACTGATACAATGGCAGCGCTGTCTTACAATGTACACATTTACTTTGACGAAATGGTCTGGAAAGAGAACTGTACAGAAATATACAGATTGGAAGATCATGACAAATGGAAAATTATCCACTGCCATTTTTCGCCAACTAAACCCTCTATTATACAGTAATCGAATAAAATCATGGACAACGAAAATACATCCATACACAATTTTGACGTCCACCTGATATGCGAATACTTCTCGAGCGCGGAACGTCAGGGGCCAGGCAGTCCCGAAGCAACCGTAAAAGCTTTATTGATAACTTGACCGATAAATCGCTCATTGCCGACATCGGTTGCGACACGGGCGGCCAAACAATGATACTGGCGCAACATACACCGGCACAGATTCAGGGCATTGACCTGTTTCCTGCTTTTATCGACAAGTTCAATGCCAACGTGGACAAACTGAATCTCTGCAACAGGGTAAAAGGCTTTGGGCTACGGGAATGAAGAATTAGACCTGATTTGGTCAGAGGGCGCTATTGCCCAGACAGGTTTTGAAAAAAACTTGAATTACTGGAAAGGCTTTCTCAAAAAAGGTGGTTATATTGCCGTAACATACGAATCATGGCTTACCGATGAGCGTCCCGCAGAAATTGAAAAATGGTGGGTTGATGCGGTTCCTGAAATTGACACAGTAGGGCATAATATTTTGATAATGCAAAAAGCAGGCTATGTCCCTGTTGCCGCATTCACGTTGCCTGAAAATTGTTGGACTGATAACTATTTTGTTCCTCAAAAAGCACGACAGGAAGAATTTTTGAAAAAACATGCGGGGAATAAAACCGTTGAGGCTTTTATCGCATTCATGAGGCAGGAGGCGGAGCTATATTCTAAATACAAAGAGTACTACGGATACGTATTTTACATCGGACGAAAAATATAAAGAATATGGAATACAGAACAGTGAAATTAGACGCATTCAGCGTTATCGGCATAAAGGAATTTATGCCTGTAAAAACGGTGAAAATTTCACGAAAATCCCGCAAATGTGGGCAAATTTGCCCAAAGAAACGATGAATAGCTTAGGCAAACTTTCCAATCTGGAACCGTCGGGCGTGCTGGGCGTATGCGCCGGTATGCACGATAACGGCTTTGATTACTGGATTGCCGCCGCGACAACAAAAGAATGTCCCGTCGGATTTGAAAAGCTGGATATTTCCGCCGCACAGTGAGTGGTATTTGATGTTGTTGGAACAATGCCGGACGCTATGCAGGATACAGTTAAGCAGGTATTCAATGAGTGGCAGCCATCGTCAGGCTATCAACATGCCGATGCGCCGGAGATGGAGTGGTATTCTGTCGGAAATATGAGTTCGCCCGATGATAAAAGCGAAATATGGATTCCGGTCGTGAATGTTAAACAAAATATAAACCGTCCGCAAAGGGCACAAAAAGTAAGAAAAATGAAAAAAACATTAGTAATAATAGACATTCAAAATGATATAACAAAGAATTACAAGGAAATAATCTGCAATATAAATAAAGCCATAGATTGGGCAGTTAATAATGATGTTTATGTTGTTTATATAAGACACGAAAATTTATCAGACGGCACAAGGACTTTTAAACCCAATACACGTGGGTCTGAATTAGTTTCGGATTTGAAAATAGTATCAAAAAATGTTTTCACAAAATACAAAGGAAACGCATTAAGCAGTGAGGAGTTCGCAGATTTTATTAATAAAAACGGAATATCTGATTTCTACATAACAGGAGCAGATGCGGTTGCCTGCGTCAAATCAACCTGTTATAACTTGATTAAGGCAAATTATAAAGTTAATGTCCTGTCGGATTGCATTACGAGTTATGATAAAAGGAAAATTGATGAAATGCTGCGTTATTATGAAAGTAAAGGCAGTAAAATAGTTAGTTTGAAAGACCTGTTATGTCAATAGAAATAAAATATTTTAAAAACAGAAAAGATTGGCGAAAGTGGCTGACTGATAACTTTGATACCGCCAATGAAATATGGTTTGTATTTCCCCAAAAGTCGTCAGGCAAAAAAAGTATTACGTACAACGACGCTGTTGAAGAAGCCCTTTGTTTCGAGTGGATTGACAGTACGATAAGATCGCTTGATAAAGAACATAAAATTCAGCGTTTCACGCCGAGAAAGCCTAAAAGCGCATACTCGCAAGCCAATAAAGAAAGACTTAAATGGTTATTGGAAAATAAGATGATACACCCTAGATTGGAGGATAAAATACGAAATGTTTTGTCTGCCCCTTTTATTTTTCCAAATGATATAATTGACAGATTGAAAGAAGATAAAATAGTATGGAAAAACTATCAACATTTTTCCGACGCCTATAAACGTATCCGGATTGCATACATTGAAGCAGCAAGGAAACGACCAGAAGAATTTGAAAAGCGATTATACAACTTTATCAATAAAATGAAAGAGAATAAAATAATAACAGGATTTGGTGGAATTGAAAAATACTATTAATCCAAATAAAAGGAACTTTATGAAGACAGCAATTATCTACACCTCCAAACATGGAACAACCGCCATGGTTGCCCAAATGATTGCCGGGCGATTAAATCAGGTTTAACCATTGACTTGAAAAAAGACAAACATCCCGACGTCGATTCGTTTGACGGAATTATTTTAGGAACGTCCGTTTATGCCGGAACGCCGTCAAAAGCGATGCAGCATTTCTGCAAGGAAAACCTCGAAACGTTGAAACAAAAGCGACTGGCGTTGTTTGTTTGCGGCATGGAGCCAGACAGCGCCAAACAGCAACAGGAACTGGCAAACGCATATCGTACGAATATGCCGTATCCAAGCGCTTTGTCGGCGGCGAGTTCCTGTTTGAGAAAATGAATTTCTTTGAACGTGCCATCATCAAACGCATCGCAAAGACGGATAAAAGCGTTTCGCAAATCAGAGAAAAGGATATTGAGAAATTTGTAAAGGAAATCA
>JAISDH010000477.1 GCA_031264975.1 Bacteroidales bacterium | reverse complement strand
GAGATAAACGAAGATGAGAACATTAAACAGAAATTAAAAATAGATTATCTCCTGATACATAACAACAGAAATCCCTCTATTGAAAAACTAAAGCAAATGATAGACTTTAAAATGATAATCACCGATAGAGAATATTCCTTTCCCCCCTTCGGAAACATATTAGATAAATGCGCCCAACAAACAATCCCATGTCATGAATTGACAAAATACGGCTCCTTGACAATTAGAATTGAGGAGTAAGGGACGAAAGGCAAAAGAGACAGGGAAAATAGTAGACGAGTGGACAAGTGATCAAGTGGAAAACATCGTCAGCCTGACAGGCTGACGATCAACAGCATGGAAGAACGCGTTGTGGATGCGGAAATAACTAAAAACCAAGCTCCAATCGGGGCGTAATCATTGAAAAAGACGAAAGGAAAAGCAGCGAAAAACTGAACGACAGTATAAGGCTAATCTACGTTAATCTTTAGAATCTGTGTGTTTTGTGGGTTAATTATTTTTCGATATTCCGTTATCGTACGGCAAAGATAAAAGAGAGAAAATTTCGGGAGAAAAAAAACATGAAAATAGTCTATTGAATAAAAAGAAATTTTATTATCTTTGCACAGCATTGTTTTGTCGTTGATTGCTTAGAGAAAACAGTTGGTCAATTATTAATTGAAAATTTAAATTATTGTTATATGAAACGATTCTTTCTTGTTTTATTAGCTTTGTTTACAGGGGTTATTGCCAGAGCGCAATACTCCGAAATTGGTTTTTGTGGGGGCGTATCATTTTATATGGGAGACCTTAATCCCAAAGGGGTTTTTAAAGGTTCTCGTCCTGCCGGTGGAATATTATTTCGATATAATATTAATCCGCGTCTTGCTTTTAAGGCAACGGCTTTATTTGGTTCTTTACAGGCAAGCGACGCCACTACAGGTGAAGATAAGGCACGGAATTTAAGTTTTCGGTCTCCGTTATCGGAACTTTCCGCACAACTTGAATTGAACTTTTTACGATTATACAACGAAAAGGGACAGAATCCATTCTCTCCATATCTGTTTTTGGGAATATCTGTTTTTTCGTTTAATCCCCAAGCCGAGTTAAATGGGATTTGGTATGATTTACAACCACTGGGAACGGAAGGACAAGACTTAAATATCAGAGACGCTGCCGGAACAATGTACGACCAAAAGCGATATGGATTAACCGGTTTTTCTATACCCATGGGAATAGGAATGCGGGTTAATTTTTTAAAGTACTATTGTGTTGGGCTCGAATGGGGATTCAGGGCGACCTTTACCGATTATATTGACGATGTAAGCGGCGTATATGTTGACAGGGATTTGCTGATAGAGTATCGTTCACGGTTGATTGCCGATTTGGCGGACAGAACAACTACAATGAAAAGCGGCGAAGAAGGGATTCCGGATTATCATAAAGCAGGAACTGCCAGAGGCAATAATGCAAAAACAAAAGATTGGTATTCTTTTGCTATTCTTTCTTTTTCTTTTAAGTTGAACTATACGAAAGACTGTACAGTAAAAACGGGTACGTCCGTTGCTCATACAAAAGCAAAAAAGAAAAAAACCACGTTCAGGTAATCCTATTTTCATGATTTCGTTAGAAGATATAAAATCAAATCCGGTTCCCAACCATATAGCAATTATAATGGACGGGAATGGTCGTTGGGCAAAACAGAGGCAACAACAACGTATAGACGGACATATACAAGGCGCTTCGGCTTTGAAAAACACATTGGAAGGATGTTTGGCGGCAGGGGTAAAGTATTTGACAGTATATGCCTTTTCCCTTGAAAATTGGAACAGGTCTCCATTGGAAGTGGAAGGATTAATGGATTTGTTTGTTCGGTATTGCCATACGGAAGTGGATAACTTAAATAAGAACAATATCCGTTTTAGAGCAATCGGTAAGTTGGATATGCTGAACGATGAATGTTATCAGACTTTAAGGATTACAGAACAGAAAACAGAACAAAATTCGGCTTTGACTCTGACTATTGCTATCAGTTATGGTTCCCGATGGGAAATTGTAAATGCGGCACAACAATTAGCAAAAGAAGTGGAAGCGCATCAAATCAAAAGCGAACAGATAGATGAGCGCTTATTTACAAATTATCTAATGACTGACTTCATGCCTGACCCTGATTTGTTGATTCGTACAAGTGGAGAATATCGTATCAGTAATTATTTGTTGTGGCAAATTGCCTATACGGAACTCTACTTTACCGACGTCTTATGGCCTGATTTTACGAAAGAAGAATTGTACAAAGCCATTGCAGATTTCCAAAGGAGAGAACGGAGATTCGGAAAAACAAGCGAGCAAATTAAGGATACGGCAAAATAAACTTTTTTTTTTACCGTTGATGTATTTGAATATTTAAAAGAACTGGATGCAAAGCATAAAGCTATTTTTTCTCACATTATTTATTGTATGTTATTTTCAATCTCGCTCACAAGTAGTTTTGGAATCGGGAGCTTCGGATATCGAGTTGAACTATATCAACCCTGTAGAGTATGAAATCGGAGGGATTACATTTAGCGGTACTGCGGAATGTGATGTAAGAACATTATATTTTGCCGTAGGCGATAAGATTAAAATTCCGGGTGAAAAGATTCGTAAGACAATAGAACGGTTGTCTAAATCGGGATTATATAAGGATAATATCCGCATTACGGCAGGAAAGATATCAGGAAAGATAATTTTCCTGGATATTTATCTGGAAGAAGCCAGCCGATTAAGCACTTTTGTTTACAAGGGGGTGAAAAAAAGCGACGTAGAAGAGTTTAATAAGAAATTAAATCTCTCTCAAGGTAAAATAGTAAATGAAAATCTAAAGATAATCATCAAGAATGTTGTAACGGATTATTACAAGGATAAAGGTTTTTATTTTGCTTCGGTGGATGTTACCGACCAAAAAGATACGTCTAATTCTAATTTTGTTACCCTGACTATTAATGTCGATAAGGGAAAAAAGGTGAAGGTGGAAAGAATTGTCATCTATGGTAGTCAGGAAGTGGATGCTTTTAAGTTACGGTCAGCGATGAAGGAAACGAAAACAAGGTTTTTGTTCCAGCCTTTTGAAGGAATAGATACGTCAATAGTTGATTTCTTTAAAAATCATGACAAGTACAAGAAAAAGGATTTGGGGCAACTGTTGCTGAATTATTATTCCGACAGAGTAAGAATCCGATTCAAAACATCCAAGTTCGACCAGCTTAGTTTTGAAAAAGATAAATCCAATCTGATAAAGAAATACAATGAGTTTGGATATAGAGATGCTTACATTGTCTCCGATTCGGTATACTTTACTGCGAGAAAGTCAATAAATATAGATATTCAGGTCAATGAAGGGCAGAAATATTATTTTCGCAATATCACATGGGTTGGAAATTCCAAATACAGTTCGGAAATATTGGG
>JAISDH010000406.1 GCA_031264975.1 Bacteroidales bacterium | reverse complement strand
CTTAATCTGAAATTCAAATACTTTCCTTTTCATCATCATTATCTCCTGCTTATTTATTAACCGGTGATATACAAACGTATTTTGTTCTGCAAAAGTACAATTAATTTTTTGAACTGTGAAAAGATAAGGTGTAAGGTATAGTGTGCAAGGTGTAAGAAGGGGAAATAATGATTAATGGTTAGTGGGAATGATTAATATCTTTAGTCTTTTTGTTCCTTGTTGTCTGAATCGGAATCGACAGGATTACAGGATGAGCAGGACGTAAATAACGGTTAACAGTGAGTGGTTAAATTAGGAGCATTGTGTGCAACGCTCCTAATCGTCCACTTATTTATTTGTCTACTTGTCTACTGTTTCGTCCTTTCTCCCCTTCCTCTTCCCCTCTTTTTCGATTATCTTTTCAGGATTTTAAATCCCAGTCCGATATTAATCATATTTTGTTTCCACCAGGTGGAAGGGGTGGAGTTATCTTTATTGGCGGAAAGGTCATAGTTTACATCGAATGTAAATCGCCAGAAGTCAATGCCGATACCGGCTCTGCCTCCTATTTGAACTCTTCCCATGGCGTTGTCTTTTCCGTGGGTTTGGGTATTGTTTGTGATTAATATGCCTATTCTGGGACCAATAGATATCCTGAAATTAAAGTTTGGGTTATCTACAAACTTATATCCTACCAACAGGGGAATGTCAAAATAATGATTCTTCAAACGGGCGTTTTCTTTTAACTCACCCGCAACTTTTTTCAGCGTCGAACTTCTGAATGAATAATCTAATTCCGGCTGAAAATAAAAACTTCTTCCGATTCGGAAAAAGATTCCGGCATTAAATCCGGGCTTCATTTCTGTTTTCTGCGATATGTTGCTAAAATTAAGGCTCACTTTGGGTCCGAATGTAAACTGGGAATATCCTGCAACAGCAATGGCTATAAAAAAAGCGACCGAAACAAGACGTCTAAATAATGTTTTCATAATGATTGTGTTTATTTTTGGCTCTGTTACTATCTATCTTACAGAAACCATATAGGTTTTGGTAACAATACAATTATTATTCCAAACTAACACTATACGGAGAACTAATCCAATAAAAGTTCTTATATTTTTTCAGGATAATTGTCGAATATTTAATTGAAATTTTATACATTTGCAGATAAAATATTTCTCTATGAAAAAAAATCAATCTGTATTATTTTTATTGCTTTCTTTTCCGTTGTTTTTATACCCTGCAAATGAAAACACATCCATTGGCGCGCGTGCAAATGGGATGGGGAATGTTTCCGTTGCAGTGGCTGATTTTTGGTCTTTGTATAATAATCAGGCGATAATGCCTTTTTATGGGAAAATGGCGGCGGGTATCTATTACGATAATCGTTATTTGCTCAAAGAAACTTCTACTGCCGTTTTGGGAGGGACGTTTCCGCTTAAAAATGGTAGCGACGTCTTCGGATTTAGTTTATCTCATTACGGCGGAGGTAATTTTGGGGAAATGAAAGCAGGATTTGCTTATTCAAAATCGTTTGCTTCTGTGTTCGCTTTTGGATTACAATTTGACTATCTATTGGACTATTTCAAAGACGCCGTGTATGGAAAACGAAGTGGATTTACATTTGAAACAGGATTATACGGACAAATAACCAAAAACTTTTCATTGGGATTCCATGTATATAATCCTGCTCGGCTTAAAATGGTATCTTACAATGGTATCACGGAGTATATTCCCACCATTTTACGATTGGGGTTATCCGTCCGGTTCAAGGAAAAATGTGTTGCAGGTTTGGAGGTGGAAAAGAATTTGGACGCAAAAATGCAAGTTCATACGGGCGTTGAATATGCGGTTATGAAATACCTCGTTTTGCGGGGAGGCGTACGTTTTCCTGATTTTTCTTTCAGTTTGGGATTTGGAACACAGTGGAAAGGATTATCCGTTGATTTTTCCTCTTCCTATCATTCCTATCTTGGGTATAGTCCTCAATTGGCGCTGGTTTATGCAATACGTTAATCTACAAAATAAAAAGTATTAAAGATGCGGGCGAAGAAATCCATACTTTTAATTTTCATTTTATGGGCGTTGCCGATGTTTATGCAAGCCCAGCATGACACAACAACAGCGGACGAAAGCAGTCATGTAACGATGGATGATTTGGAAAATATCATTGAAATGCTGACAGAGCAATCCGACGAATCGCCCGACTATTCGGAGCTTGTGGACGAGTGGGTTTATTATGCGAAAAACAAAATGAATCTGAATAATCCGGATTATTCCCAACTAATGAATCTTTTTGGATTAACCGATTATCAGGTATATCACTTGCAGCGTTATCTTTCTCTTTATGGGCAGATGTACAGCATATATGAACTGAAAATGGTTGAAGGTATGGACGAAACAACGATTGCCCGCCTGTTAAAATATGTGGATGTATATCCGGTGAAACAACAGCAAAAACTGAATCTTGCCCATGTTTTTAAATATGGAAAGCATAGAATATTGATGCGTTACGGACAAGTGTTGGAGCAACAACAGGGATATGTGGCGGTAGCGGATGAGGTGTTGGAAAAGCGCCCCAATGCCGTTTATTTGGGAAGTCCACAGTCTTATTTGTTCAAGTATACGTTTAATTATAATAATCGCATCCGTTTTGGGTTGACGGCAGAAAAGGATGCAGGAGAAGAATTTTTCAAGGGGTCAAATAAATGGGGATTTGATTTTTATTCATTTCATCTTTTTGCAAGGAATATGGGTGTTTTCAAGACGATTGCGTTAGGGGATTATCATGCTTCTTTTGGGCAAGGACTGGTGATGAGTACCGGTTTTTCCTTATACAAACCGGACAATGCCATTGGAATTTACAAAAACCCGTCCGGAATCCGATATTATACCTCTGCAAACGAGGTCAATTTTTTAAGAGGCGTTGCCGCGACGCTTGACTGTAAGGTGGTGGAAGTAACGCTTTTTTATTCCTATAAGAAGATAGACGGTTCGTTAAGCGATACCGTTTCCAACGATGAATTATCTATTGAAACGCTTTATCAAACAGGCTATCATCGAACACAGGGAGAAGTGGCAAAGAAAAACGCAACAGGACAGCATGTAACAGGCGTCCATTTAGAACATTCCATGCGTGTTGTCCGCATAGGAGCCACGGCGTGTTATACCCATTTTGAGGCGCCCTTAAACAGA
>JAISDH010000404.1 GCA_031264975.1 Bacteroidales bacterium | reverse complement strand
ACAAACCAGCCCATAGACTTTTCTCAATATTCGGCAAGTCTTGCGCTGGAAGTACCGGGCTATCCAACCTTTGATGTTCCATTGCAGGGCATATTGGGAGGAAACTCTTCCAACACCATTTTAATCGCTTCCGATATCAATATTCCCAAAGGCGTTAGTAGCATGAAGGCATACTTGACTGCTCCGGTAGATAATAATCCGTCAAATGACACTATCACTCTTGCATTGGATATCAGTCCGGCTCTGTCCGTAACCATAAATCCCATAACGCAAGCTGGAAGCTGTTCAAAAATAGGGTCTCCGGTTTATCAGGATATCGTAATAAGGAATACGGGAACAGTAGACCTTACGGGTATTGAACTGATGCTGGTTATAAATGGAACATATACTACGGAAATTGTCAAAGAGCCTGTTCCCATAGATTTAGCTGTGAACGAAAGCAGAAACTATTTGTTTACCACCCCGTATATCGTTCCTGACGGAGCGACTTATCAGGTACGTATAAACGCTTATTTGGGTTGTGATTCTGCATGGGTAAACAGGAGTGATGCAGTAGAAGAATGTTCAGACCTCCATAATCTGCGTATTGTAAGTATTGACAATCCGCAGGAAGGTCAAACGAATGTTTCGGGTTCCAGCCATACGATAACCGTTTCGTTAGAAAACTGGGACGACGTAAATTCTTTTGATAATGTCTCCATATTCGCAGTGATAGAAGACGAAAACGGTCAAGTATTGACAAACCGTTGGGGAACCATTGACAGAATCGAGCCGTCAAGAACCCAACCGTTTACCTTTACAGAAGCCTATACCATTCCCGATGAGACATACATCATCCGTGTATATTTAGCCAATGTGGACGTTTATCCGGAAGATGATACCCTATCCGTTAAATGCTATACGGAAAGCGTAGGCATAGAAACACTGAATGGGGATATCTTTACCTTAAATCAAAACATACCCAACCCTGCCAACAGCAGTACGCGTATAGACTACAGCATACCGGAAGCAGGAGAGGTAATATTCCATGTACACAGCGTTAGCGGTCAGTTGTTATATTCTAAAACCATAGAAGCTGCAAACGGCAAACAAAGTCTTGAACTAAACACAAGTACTTTCGCCGCCGGAATCTACTTCTATTCGATAGAATACAAAGGACAACGACTGATTAAACGCATGATGATTAATAATTAATAGACGAGTGAGTGGAGTTCGACGTAAGTAATTATCTTACGTCGAACTCGCAAACTCGGTTTAAAGAATTTCATTGTTGTTTTTTTATTGGTGAAAATTTTTTTTTGATTTGGGCTGCTCTGTAAAAAAGGGTAGCCCTTTTTTTAATGGTTAATGATTATTTTCTTTCGCCTTGCATTCGGCATAGCTCAA
Source organism: Bacteroidales bacterium (assembly GCA_031264975.1). Taxonomy (GTDB): domain Bacteria; phylum Bacteroidota; class Bacteroidia; order Bacteroidales; family WCHB1-69; genus JAIROC01. The sequence continues at coordinate 5,382 of JAISDH010000404.1, read as the reverse complement.
TGTCGTCAACTTAAGGGGAAAAATTCACAAAGAAACAAAACCATTAGCGTAGTTGTATTTTAGACGCCGGAAGGCGTCTAATATGAGTAACCCCGTGCAAGCCGAAGGCGCAGCTCGGGGGTAGCGCGTATATCTTTATTTCTCAACTCCGAATGGAGTTGAACTATTACGCAGTTCCGATAAAGAGAACGTATTTTACCCCGAGCTGCACTCTGCTTGCACGGAGTTACCCATGTTGAATGCCTTCCGGCATTCCTTAAGTTAACGGCATTGGGCGTTGCCTAATGTCGTCAACTTAAAGATAATTCCCTTTCAACCCTCCTATTCCCTTCTTCTTGAACTTGTCGGAATTTCCGACAAGTATCCTCTTCATTTAATTCTCCTTCCTCGTAAAGGAAATTACCAACAAAAAGGGCGGTATCTGATAAAAATATACGACGAAAACCAACAGGAAAGCATCAAATCCAATTCAGACATTCTATTTTCGTAACAAAAATAATTATACCTTTGTACCGAATGTTCATAGTGTGAAATATTCATAAGTTTACAGGATGCAACTAATCGTGGCAAATAACAGGACGTCAGATATTGATATTGCGTATTTGCAAGTTTGAATACCAATGGTTGCTGTCGAATTTTGTTGAATGATAAAAGAAAATACGTAACGAAAAATACATACGCTTAAACTTTTTTACGTTATTGGTTTGAAGATATTTTAAAAATTTATATACAGATGAAAGGAATTATTTTAGCAGGGGGTTCGGGAACGCGTTTACATCCCGTCACATTAGCAATGAGCAAACAGTTAATGCCGATTTATGATAAACCGATGATTTATTATCCATTGAGTGTTTTAATTTCGGCAGGGATTAGAGAGATATTGATTATTTCAACGCCTCACGATTTGCCGCATTTTGAAAGATTATTGGGAACAGGAGAACAAATCGGATGCAAGTTCAGCTACAAAGTTCAGCATGTTCCTAATGGATTGGCGCAAGCATTTATCTTGGGGGAAGAATTTATTGGGGATGAAAAAGTATGCCTCATTTTGGGTGATAATATATTTTATGGCAGCGGGTTTGATAAAAGGATACAGGCTTGCACCAATCCTGCCGGTGGCATCGTTTTTGCTTATCATGTAAATGACCCTGAACGTTACGGGGTAGTGGAATTTGATAATGATTTTACGGCTCTATCTATTGAAGAAAAACCGATTAAACCTAAATCAAATTATGCGGTTCCGGGATTGTATTTTTACGATAATTCTGTTGTAGAAGTGGCAAAAAGTATCAAACCAAGCGCTCGTGGAGAATATGAAATAACAGACGTAAATAAATATTACTTAGAAAAAGGCGAATTAAAGGTATCTATTTTGGAAAGGGGAACGGCATGGTTAGATACAGGAACTTTCAAGTCATTGATTGAAGCCGCACAATATGTTCAGGTCATAGAAGACAGACAAGGGAAAAAGATAGGTTGTATAGAAGAATGTGCATACGAACAGGGGTTTATTGATGACAGTCAGTTACGTAAAGTAGCAGAATCTTTACTCAAAAGCGGATATGGTCAATATTTGATAGGGCTGATTGACAATTAATCCTGTTCATACGCTATTAAATATTATAAGCATGGATATAAGTACTGTTTTATTGGCTTTTTCACTTACGCTTCTTGCCGGATTATCTACGGGCATCGGAAGCGCTATTGCATTCTTTGCAAAGAGAACGAATAAACGATTTCTTTCAATTTCTTTAGGTTTTAGCGCGGGGGTTATGATATACATTTCCTTTGTGGAACTTTTCCCGCTTGCTACTTCATATTTTGAAACAACAAAAAGTCCCCAGTTGTCTGTAGGATTAACCGCTATTTCGTTTTTTTGCGGAATGTTTCTTATTGCCATTATTGACAGATTGATACCTTCTTATGAGAATCCGCATGAGGTTAAATCTGTTGAGTTGAAAAATCAAACGCAATACAGTGGTTTACATCGAATGGGTATTGTATCGGCTATTGTTATTGCAATACACAATTTACCGGAAGGAATGGCTACTTTTACGGCTTCGCTGGCAGATGCGGAAATTGCTTTTCCAATCGCAGTTGCAATCGCTTTACACAATATACCGGAAGGAATTGCAGTATCTATACCCGTCTATTTTGCAACGGGAAATAAGAAAAAAGCTTTTTGGATGTCTTTTCTTTCAGGCTTGGCAGAAGTGTTGGGAGCGATAGTTGCCTTTGTTTTGATTTATTTTGTTTTCGACTTAAGCGATACAATATTGGGAATTATGTTTTCTGCTATTGCTGGAATTATGGTATTTATTTCTCTTGATGAATTATTACCGGCGTCCAAAGAGTATGGAGTGCATCACCTTTCAATGTACGGACTTATTGCAGGAATGATGGTAATGGCGGCAAGTTTGATTTTACTGTAGTTGTGTTGGAAAACGCTAAAAATAGTGGTTAACGGTTAGTGATGAGTGATTAATGGTTAGTGAACATGTGTGGAAAATAAAAATATTTGACGACGCATTATTGTCGAGATTAGGGAATAGACTGTCGTTATAATTTTTTTTGTTGTAAATCTGTTTATAATCATGATACTACACAGAAATAGCTGTTGATTGCAATCATTAAATTATTACTATCTGTATGTAAATTAAAAATTTTCATGTACATTTGCACATTATATTTTGTAGAGATAAAGAAACAAAAATATCAAGAGTATCAACAGTCTTGTTATTAGAACATTTTATTTGAATATTATCGGAAAGAAAAAAGTAATAAATTTTTTGTAATCATGTCTTTTGAAAAGAAGAAAAAAGAAAAAAGTTACACCTATAAAGTTAGAATATCCGCAAAGAAAAAGCGGAATATTGAAATATGTGCAAAAGCAAAGGGGATAACCTTTAACAGGTTTATAAAGGACGCCATTAATCAAAGCCTTATGGAATCCAAAGCGCTGATTTCGGAAAACAATGACGTCCTTAGAAATCAGTTGGAGCTTTTTAATGCAGAAGACTTTTCAAAGAATGAAATTCAACTTGTTATTGATTTGTAAAAAAATAAACGCATGAATCTTATAGAAAAAATTATAGCGCAACATTCCTCGTCAAAGACAGTATCTCCGGGAGAAATAATCAATGTATTTATAGATTGCCGTGCCGCGCGCGACTTTGGAGGCGCGAATGTGATTGGACGTCTTCTGAAAAATGGATTAAAGATAAATAACCCCGAGCAGACATGCTTTACTTTTGATTGCAACCCCGGAGGTTCCGACCAAAAATATGCAGCCAATCAACATTTTTGTCGACAATTTGCTCGTGAAAACGATATTACCGTCTATGACATAAATACGGGTATCGGAACGCATCATGCAATCGAATTGGGATTAGCATATCCGGGCAGTACGTTTCTTTCAACAGATTCTCACGCCAATATCATGGGAGCCATCGGTTCTTTTGGACAGGGAATGGGAGACCAGGATATTGCTGCCGCATGGGCAAATGGCGAAGTTTGGTTTAAAGTGCCGGAAAGTATTAGGTTAAATTTTGAAGGAAACCTTCCCAAAAACGTATCGGCAAAAGATTTTGTATTGAACCTGTTAAACATATTTGGCGCAAATAAACTTTTAGCCTGTTCGGTAGAGATGTACGGAAAGTGTATTAACAACTTCACGCTTGACCAGCGTATAACCATTGCTTCCATGGCTACTGAATTAGGGGCAATCATCCTTTTATTTCCCCCCAATCAGGCAATTTTGGATGAATTGGAACAACTGACAAAAAAACGCTACACGCCCATATATGCCGACGAAGACGCCAAGTATAAAGAAACAATAAGCATAGACGTAAGTAAATTTCAGCCGATGCTTGCCCGTCCGGGACGTCCGCACGACAATATTGCGGTTGAAAGCGCTAAAGGAATAAAAATAGATTCTGCATTTATTGGAAGTTGTACAAATGGACGCATGGAAGATTTACGGATTGCCGCTTCTATCTTGAAAAATAAAAAAGTGGCAGAAGGGGTTGTGTTGAAAATAGTTCCTTCTACGGATAGAATATGGAAACAGGCATTAAACGAAGGATTAATACATATATTTAAAGAAGCCGGGGCTTTGGTCTCCAATGCAGGGTGTGCAGGATGCGCCGCCGGACAAGTTGGGCAGAATGGTACTGATGAGGTTACTATTTCAACCGGAAATCGCAATTTTGCCGGTAAACAGGGGAAAGGTTTTGTTTATTTAGCGTCGCCTGCTGTTGTTGCCCTATCTGCCATTGCCGGTTATATCACAATGGATGATGAGGTAACAAAGGGGAAAAATGAATTTGAAAAGACCGGTAAGTTCAGCCGGCTTACATCCGAAACGCCAACAAAACATCCACGAAAAACAATTGTTGAAGGCAAGGTATGGTTGATAGAAAAAGATGATATTGATACGGATATGATTTTTCATAACCGGTATTTGACCATTACGGACATTCATGAAATGGGACAATATGCTTTTGATAATCTGGCGGGATATGAGAACTTTTCCAAAGAAGCCCAAAAAGGAGATATTGTTGTTACCGGTAAAAATTTTGGGGCAGGAAGTTCACGTCAGCAAGCTGTTGACTGTTTTATTTCATTGGGGGTATCTTGTATATTAGCAGAATCTTATGGCGCAATTTATGAACGAAACGCGATAAATGCCGCATTCCCTATTCTGGCATACAATCCTGAAATTTTGGATGAATTACAATTGGAAAACGGTGATTTTATACAGGTAGATTTTATTACCGGAAACATCAATAACATTACCAAAAAGAAAACAGCCAAAATAAGACCCTTTTTCGATGTGCAAACACAAATCTTTCAAAGGGGGGGATTATTGGGTTAGGTTTTGGGTTACACTGAAATATTACTATTATTATTGCGTTGCTCTTAAAAGATTGTTTTAACCGATAAATATTTTCAAATGAAAAAATTATGTTTTATTGTTGTGCTTGCTATCTCCTTTTCATGGAATAGTTTTTCTCAATGCATTGACGCTTTGATTACGACAAAAGGAGATACGATATTTGGCATACTTGTTTCTACGACAGATACAACTTATATTATTGACAATTATAATTTTGTATTATCTCTTCATCACGACATGGTGGTGGAGCATATTAAATGTTTCCGCGAAGCGGCATGGGGAGATTCGATACGGATGAAACAATTGGATTATCTTACGGAAAAAGATTTACTCAAATATACCCCCGGTTACTATTTACGAAAAGCATCTCGGAATTTTTATCTTGGCTTATCTCTTGACATTGTCGGCGGTATCGCCATGGGAATTTCAGCGGCTTCATTTAAAAACTCTTCCAAAACGACACAAAAGTGGATAATCTTTTCAGG
>JAISDH010000308.1 GCA_031264975.1 Bacteroidales bacterium | reverse complement strand
TGTACTTTCAAACACCTGTCCAAAGGAATATGTACTGAACAGAATAATAGTTAACGTTAAACATAGTTTCTTCATGACCAATATAATTTATAGTTTATAATTTTACCGAATTCGAATTGTCAATGTTTTTTGTATATTTCGAGTACCGGCAATACTTTGTATTCTTACATCTGAAATTTCAATAAGGGTACCAACGGCAGCAGATCTAATCCGAGCTTTTACTTGATCCGTAAAATGAGGTCCTGTAATATTTACAGGAGGGTCTTCTACTCCATTAACGACAAAGGTCATTTTATAAGACAAAATGCTCCATCGTAATTCATAATTAAAATCCGGAGACATTCTTGCCGTAACAAGAGGATTTGCCAAAATAATTTCTTTGGGTTGGCGTCCTCCTAAAATATTGGCTCCCAAAAAAACGGTTGGTTCCGGAACAGATTTTACACGAAAAGAAGTTTGACCCATATTTTGCGATTTTCCGCTTCCCATATCTGCCGATACGGAAACTGTAATTTCTTTTCCAGCCAATGCCGCCGGAACTGTTACATCATATCGTCCACCTCCCAATGAAGTTGCCGTTGCTCCGCCCCATGAGATACGTAATTGTTCAGGAGCAACCGGAGCCGCGATAGAAACGGGATTAGGAATCCCCGCATAGAAAACATTCATTTTTTCAGCAGCTACTGCCGCAGACGGTTTTGTAACGGTATACGAACTCCGAAAATTATAATATTGATCTTTCCCGTCCGGACCTACTAACTTTATCATTCCGGCATATTTTTGTTCGCCTACGCCGCTTGTAGGAATCCTAAGTTGAGCTATTCCGTTAACTCCTTCAATAACATTCAAATTATCTATCGCATTTTCAGAAACAGTATCACGACCCATTTGCCAATAAGCAGTTATATTTTGACGGTCATCGTATGCTGCAACAATGATATCTGCTTCATAACTGTCTCCGGAAAACACAATACGACTATTAGGAATTACTTTGGCGCCTACCTGATTAAACTTGTGGCTACCTGCATCAATAGCGCTATAGAGATAATTTACCACTTCAAATTCCATGTTTCTGGTTTCTCCAATCAACTTATTCAAAAGCGTGTAACACGCAGCTGAAACGGTACGGTCAAAATTATGTTTTTCCCAACTTTCTTCTTGACCGTCATTATTTTTGAAAGGACCTTCCGTATTTAATCCCATAGGAATTTCGTAAGCATCATCATCTACTATTTTTTGTATATCATCTTTATATTGCAATATTTTTTTATGCATTTCATGTGCTTTTCCGCTTCCTTCAACTATCCCCATAAAATATTTAGATGGTTTACTATAGTTATCTTTAGATTCCATCTCATCTAAGGTTTTTGTTTTCGCTTCCTCTGTTGTTATATTATCCACAAGAGAGTCCAGCTCCCATTTAATTTGTTCAATATAGCTAACAAAATCATTAGATATCGTCCGAATTTGTTTTGCTTTATCATTATAAGGCTTCACTTTTTCCGGTTCCGTTGTTTCTGCTGCATCAAACAGTGCATAACTTTGATTCACTTTGGAATTAAAGTTCATTGTTGTTTGTTCCATAGCTTCGTTTACCACAACGAATGCGTCCAAAATATCTTTAGATACATTCAATGCCAACATAGCAGTAAGAACAAGATACATCATACTTATCATTCTCTGCCTCGGAGTTTCCGGACAATTTGTTGCTCCCATACTTTATATTTATATTTATTATACAACTAAATTAATTAATCATAAAGCAACACTATTTGCCCATAGCGGCTAACATATTTCCATAAATATCGTTCAGTTTACTGACATTTTTGGATAACATATCAATTTGCTCTTTATACGCAACAACTTGTGATGCAGACTGTGATAAATGTTCAGTTGTAACTCTCATTTGAGCGTCCAATTCTTTAGAAGCATCCAATGCTTCCGTCGTTGATTGAAGTTGTAATTCATAAACTGCATTTATGGCAGATAAATTCTTGGATAAACGTTGTACGTTTTCCATATATTCAGAGTCAGTATTCATTGTTTGTACAGTCTGTTCGTAGACAGTCGTCAATTTATCAATTGCATCGGTAGCTTTTTCTATTTTGTCAAAATATTCGGAAGTTGCTCCGGAATTTGCGCCTACAATTTCGGCTGTTTTTTCATAAGATGAACTTAAATTGCGTACAGATTCAGTTGCTTTTGATAAATTAGAAACAAAACTATCTGTAGCTGCAACAGCATCGGAAACACCGGAAAGTTGTCTTGCATTTTCTCCAAGGTTTCTCATTCCTACGACTAAGCTTTCTAATAATTCCGGACCTACTTTTGCTTCTTCCAGCGCACGATCTAATTGCTGCGTGACAGTTCCCGTAGCAACCTTCTTTTGTTTTTTATCTCCGTCATGTCCCATTGCCAATTGAGGATATACCAATGCCCAATTATATTCAACATGCAAAGGTTCAAAAGCAGAAAATGCAAATATAATAGATTCCGTACCCATCCCTATCAATAACATGTAATCAGCGCCCGGATAATGTAATATCTTAAACAATGCACCCATGATTACGACAGCGGCTCCAAGACCATATAATTTTGCCATAAAATTCTTATACCCTTTACTTCTTACTAACTCATTTAGTCCCATAATTTGATTTTTTAAAATTTACTTTGTTTAATGATGATTATTTTTACTTTAAAATTTACTTTTTTAATTTAATTCTAATAGACATTAGAAGCTGTTTTTAAGTTGTCTCCTCTATCACGTCCTAAATAGGATTGTACACATCTAAAACCTATATAGCTTTTTCCCGTATCTTGATATTCATAAGAACGAGCAGCATTGTGAAGAAAATAACTTATATCTTTCCATGAACCACCTCGTATCACTTTTCGTTTCATTACTTCAGAATCACTCTTTTTTGCATTATATGTATATTGCATATTAAGATCATGTGCAAAATTATAGGCAGATTCATTAAAAGCGTCTTCGCACCATTCGGCAACATTGCCTGCCATATCATATAGTCCAAAATCATTAGGATGATAATGTGCTACTATAATTGTTTCTGTGCCTCCATCTGCAAAATAGTCTCCTCTCCGTGGTTTAAAGTTCGCCAAAAAACATCCATTGTCATTTAGAGGATATGGTCCTCCCCAAGGGTAATCACTTGCATGTAAACCTCCTCTTGCTGCATATTCCCATTCGGATTCATTAGGTAAACGAAATTCATTTTCATAAGCCCAGCCTTTCACACTGCCTAAATACACATTACGAATATGGGTTCTCCATGCACAAAAAGCTTTTGCCTGTTTCCAATTTACTCCCACTACAGGATAATTATCATATTGTGGATGCCAAAAATAACTGTTTGCCAATGGTTCATTAAAAGAATAAGTAAAATCAAATATCCAACATAATGTATCCGGATAAATATTGATACTTTCTCTTTTTATAAAAGGACCTTTTCCTTGAGAATAAGCCACAGGACGATTTTGGTACATTCCTTGGTCATCTGTTTGAGGGTCTATATTGTCAAAATCTTTAAATGCGGCTCCCATTACGTCAGGATCTTCCGGGTCTCTATAATTACGTTTGTCTACCCACCAATATTCAAAATTCAAAATCTTTGCATTCAATTCAATCGGAGCATAGTGGTAATAACGTTCATTTCCTGACAACGGAGAACTATAAATAGGTTCTAACGCAGCACGATATTCGGCATTTGTAGAATTCCAATCAATTTTTGTTTTCCAATTAATAAGTCTGGGTTCTACCGGTTCTCCTTCTTCCTCATGCCCTTTTCCATAAGTAACAAAATGAGCATACTCATCTTCGTCTTCAAGACCGGCATTCCCTAACAATATATGGGCAATGGAATCTCGCACCCAATTTACAAACTGACGATATTCATTATTTGTTATCTCTGTTTCATCCATATAGAACGCCTTTAGTGTAATATTTTTCGGACTGGAGGTCAATGAATATGCCGCATCTTGTGTTCCGGCGCCCATTAAGAAATGTCCATTCCCTATGTACTTCATACCGTATGGAATTTCATCAACAAATGTAGGACGATCTTTTACTCCTACCAATTGTCCATTCCCTGAATTATTACAAGCATTAATTATTAATACTATTGCAATCAACGTTAAAAAAAATGACTTCTTCATATTTCAACAATTTTGTTTATTCAATTTCTAATTCTAAATCTCTATCTATATTCAATCTCTATCTGTCTCTATCTGTATTCAATCGGTTTATTTCCTAATAACCTTGTTCCCTTATACCCATAAACGGATGGTTTTGTTACAATATTGAAGCAATATTTTAAACAAAATTCATATCCGCCATAACTTCTTCCATTACTCATTATCTTAGAGGTGTTTATATCATAGGACGCTACAATTTCCAACCCCCGTACTGCCGTAGATGAATTTATAAATGGTTTTGCACCTACAATTAAAGCAACAGCGTCTATCATACGATAGCTTGCTCCAAACCATATTAAATTATTATAATCAGCTAATAATGTGAGGTCAAGCTGAACCATTGTTAAGTCTGTTTTTAATAGAGCGCTTGGTTTCAATGTCCAATTGGGATTAGAAGGAACACTAAAAGAATATCCTCCTAAGGCATAAAAATGTCTTGCTCCTCTTTGATTAACCTTATCTCCTCCAATGGAAGATACCAATTGAGTAGCGCTAAGTCCTGCATACCATTTATCTTGCATTTGATAATAAGCGCCCAAGGAAAAATCAACATACATATCATTATCTCCCAAATTGCTTACAATTGTAGGGTCTCCGCTGCTCCCTGGAATAAATTCTTTCACTCTGAGTGCTCTACTTAAAAAATCGGCAGAAAGTCCAATTCCTAAATTTCCTCCGCCAATATTCATTCTAAAAGCATAGGCTATTTTAACGGCAATATCATTCTGATGTCCGTATGCATCGTTATAGATAGTTAATCCTAATCCTCCATGCAAGGCTTTTATCGGGGAATGCACTGTAAGTAAAATATCTCTTGGAGATGTTTTATATTCTTCACCCGTATTTGGATCAACATCAGTAAAACCTGCCCATTGTTGACGATAATGCAGGGATGCACAAATACCCGCGTTTCCCGCATAACCAGGGTTAGTGGGAAGAATGGTATACATATATTGCGTGAATTGCGGGTCTTGTTGAGCAAAACCGGCTGTCGCAACAGTAAGTAAAACGATAAAAATATATAACTTTCCTTTAAGCATAACGTATTGATATAATGTGATTTATTTCTCTATTATCTTTAAAAACAGTCGCTTTATTTTTGACATAAACGAACCTCTTATTTTGAACGTTCAAAATTAAAAAAAATTTTTGAATATTTACGCATGTCACAGTTTTATTTTTCGATTCAGTTTAAAATTATAAAAATATTTCAAGTATAATATCATGTTCTCCAATTAATTAAATACCTTATGCGGAATATGTACGAATTAAATTCTTCATAATTATTCTCTGTTAATTAGAGCTAATCTACTTATTGAAATAGGGGTTTTCCTTTTGTATTCGGTTGAGTTAACTCGTTCAATAAGTGGATGTTTTTCTATTGTTTTATCTCCTTGAAGGTAACGCGCTAATATTTTATCAACTTCTTCGTACGTTGCAGCGCCCAATTGCTCCAAATCAGAGTTACTAATCCCTAATCCGTCTGTAGGTACAGCTTCTATACATTGCATAAGAGCGTCGGCTTGTTCTTTTGTATGCTGTTTACATAAAAATTGAGCGGCATAATACACTTCTGTTTTCCACAGGTGCATAAACGGCGCATAATCGCCTACATCTCCATGAAGCGTCCAAAAACCGGTCAGATATTCGGTGAAATTATCTGTTGAAATCACAATTCCTCTGTTTAATTGCGCTAAATCATACAGACATATCATTCGAATGCGCGCTTTACAATTTCCCATTCGTAACAGGGACAGTAACTGATTGTTTAATTCCGGAAGCGCCTCTTTATGCACATTATAAATATGACTATAATCCAAATATTGAAAATCATGACAAAAAAGCGCTCCTGTCGCTTTGGCTCGTTCTATTTCGTCTTCTTTATTCGTTTCAATGGTAATAGAACGTCCAATGAGTTTTGTATTTGTAAAATCACAAACAGGACGAAGCAATGCAACCGCAAAAGCGCTGTCTATGCCCCCAGATAAACCTACCACCAACGACTTTAATTGATTATCCATTATATATGCTGCCATTTTAGCTCGCATCACCTTGATTGCATGTGCTATTTCAGGTTCTGTTGTTAAGAATTGCATATCGGAAGCAGAAAACATAGTTGCAGACGTTTTATTCATTTTATTATTCGGTAATTATTTCGTTGGTCTCTTCAGAAAGACTTATTTCATCGTCCGTTCCTTCTATTATATCATTAATGTTCATTCCATTAGGAAGAACAGGAGGATTTTTAATTTTATATTTCTCCAGTTTTCGGTCATATTTCGGAATAGAAACAATAAAAGTTTCTATAGATGGAATATCTCTAAAACTCCACTTGTCAATAACATATCCTTCTTTTACCAATATAACCCCCGGATTGTTGCGAATAGCTGTTTTTAGAGGCGTTATATCACAAAAATAGAAATAAATATTTGTATTGTTTTCTTTGTTGAATTCTTCTGCCTCTTGCTGTAAAGAACCTGTAATCACAACATAATCTATATTGTTAGCTTCTAATTCCTGAATTAAAGTTTTTGTTGTTGCGAATTTTTCAGGAGTAACTTTCGTTACATCATGCATAAAGATAATAAATGTATAATCAGGAGAAGTGATAATACTATTCTTTATATCATTCTTGTTATTCAAGTCTGTAATCGTAAAATCTGCCAAAGGCGCATTAATTCCGACTTTTATTACTTTTTCTACGCGGTCATGATAGGTATAGTTGTTTTCCAAATCTGCAAGTTGCATGCTGTCCTCCGATATGAGGGATAATTCATCCATCGTTATCTCTTTGAGAGAATTAGTAACATTGTTTTGATATTGGAAAACAAAATCAACTTCCGGCGCTTGGGAATATGTTTCTCCTGCAATGAAATTCCCTATTTTCCACGGTCTAAAATCATGCCATGGCTCATGACGAAAACAGTATATTTGTACGAAAAGTGAAAATATACCCACCAATAATAAAGGTAACCATTGTGTAATATAATACCATTTTTGTGGTTTCTGTTTGTTTCTCTGTGAGAGTATGAAGATTGTAAACAGGAAGAAAACAATATTCTTATAAAAAGTCTGGTGGTTTGTCATTTTGATAAAGTCTCCAAAGCATCCGCAATCTGTTACGACAAATATTTCAAAATTTTTCTCAAACAGTCTGTTGATGAGGTCTACAATATCCAATGCATACGCCATCCAAAACGTAAGGACAGTAAAGAAACTCATAAACAACAGCAACCCCCAAGCGGTCAATTTTCTCTGAATGTCCAGCAACAGCGCCCATCCCAATAGAAATTCGGCACAAATAAACAAAAAGGCAAATACAGTAGCCCCGGGCGCAATAAAGCCCAGACCGATTGATATTAACTGTTCATCTATTTTCAAAGCAAATCCGTAAGGGTCTACCATTTTTACATAGCCTGAAAAAATAAACAAAAGTCCCATAAATATACGACATGCAGTATATATATAGTACATTGCATTCTTTTTCTTTGATTTATTTGTCACACCCATTTCTCCATATCGTTTCATAGATAATTATTTTTTGTTATTCAATTTGATTAGTGCAAAGATAGCATAATTGAAAATATCATAATAGTTGGCGTCAATTCCTTCGGAAATAAGCGTTTGTTGATTATGATTTTCAATTTGTTTAATACGAAATATTTTCATCAGGATAATATCTGTTAATGAAGTGATACGCATGTTACGCCATGCTTCATCGTAATCATGGTTTTTATCTGCAAGTAAAGTTTTTGCATTTTCTACATATTTGTCATACAAGATTATCACTTCGTCGTTTGAAATGTTACTCTCTTCAATTGATGTTATTGGCAACAAGGATAGTTGTATTTGGGCGATAACAGCATAATTTACAATACCCATGTATTCCGAATTAATATCTTCATCTATTTTGCTGACGCCTTTTTCTTCAATATTTCTAATCCTTTGAGCCTTGATATATATTTGGTCTGTAATGGTGATTAATCTCATTATACGCCATGCCACGCCATAATCATACATCTTTTTAACAAAGACGTCTTTACATGCAGAAACAACTGTATCAAACTCTTGTAACGTATTATCCATAGATATAATTCATAATTAAATTTGAGGGCAAAGATAATAAAAAAATGGAATTGTTTTTGTATAAAAGATTATTTTCCCGAATTATTTTTTATTTGACATCATGTTTTTCAAGAAAACGTTTTTTATATAACTGACAATTAGATTTTTAATTTTACGAGAAACTTTTCTTACGTTGTATTATTTTTTTCTACCTCTGAAGTCTTCACCCTTGTTGCTATGCCTCGCTTGTAAACGCATATACAATTCGTATTACCGTTTATTGCATTTATATCTAATTATTTTGTAATTTTGCTTCCGGTATCGTGTTTCCCAAAATAAAACATAGTGCATTGATACACATAAAATAATGGATGAACATAAATTTATACAGGCAGGTATTATCAATATTGGAGATGAAATTCTGATAGGACAAATACATAATACGAACGCACGTTTCATTGCTCATGAATTAACGGCGATGGGCGTCTATGTAAAAAAAATATTGATAGTGGGTGATGAAAAAGAAGATATTTTGTCTGCTTTTGATGAAGTACTAACCTGTTGCGATATTGTAATTGTAACAGGTGGATTAGGAAGTACAAATGATGATATTACCAAAGATTGTATTTGCAGGTATTTTCATAGAGATTTAACTGAAAATAAGATTGTTTTAAATCATCTGCAATCCATTATCAATACTCGAAAGATAAAGGTTCCCAACAGTATTTTTTTGCAGGCGATGCTCCCTGAAAGAAGCGAAGTAATTGCTAACGAAGTTGGATTAGCTCCGGGTATATGGATAGAAGATAATGGAAAAATACTCGTAGCCATACCCGGCGTTCCACAAGAGATGCAGGCGATGTTATGGGATGTTTTAAAGAAGATACAAGCCCATTATCATGTCAATCAGCATATCATTTATAAACATATACAAACTTTCGGTATTTCGGAAGCATCATTGTCGGAAAAACTTTCTGATTTTGAAAATAAATTACCTCCCTGTATCAAACTTGCATATTTACCCAAAGCGGGATATGTAAGTTTACGTTTGACCGGCTATGGCGCATCCGTTAAGGAACTGGAAACAGAATTGGAAAAACAGCTTTCGTATCTTTCTCATTATATTGATGAACATATTTTTAGTTATGAAAATAAAACATTGTCCGAACTTGTCGCAGATAAACTCAAAGAACAAAACCAATTATTTGCCGTAGCAGAAAGTTGTACCGGAGGATATATTGCCCACTTGACTACATTAATACCAGGTAGTTCCAAATATTTTAAAGGAGGCGTCGTCGCTTATTCTAATGAAATCAAGTGTAATATTTTACAAGTTGAACAGCAAACAATCAATCAACATGGGGCTGTAAGCAGAGAAGTGGTAATGCAAATGGCAAAAAACGTATTGCAACTCTATAAGGTAGATTATGCTATTGCCGTATCGGGTATTGCAGGACCTGGCGGGGGAAGCGTAGAAAAACCGGTCGGAACGGTGTGGATTGCCGTTGCCGATACAAATAATGTGTATGCAAAATGCTTTTCATTGGGTAACAACAGGGAACGCATCATTCAACAATCAGCGAATATGGCTTTGTACATGTTATACAAATTACTTTAAACAAATTACTTATGTTTGACGATACATACAAAACAATTTTAACAAGGTCTGAAGGTTTGTTTAAAGACAGAGGAAGTCGATTTATCGGGTTGGCATTCCCTGTCAAATCAGAAGAAAAGGTAAAAGAAATATTAGCGGAAATAAAAAAAGAATATCATGATGCGACTCATCATTGTTATGCCTATTATATTGGTCATATCGGAACGCCTGCTATAAGAATGAATGATGACGGCGAACCCTCCGGTACTGCCGGAAAACCAATTTATGGACAAATTTTGTCGTTTGACTTGAAAAATATACTGATTTTGGTTATCCGTTATTTTGGCGGTACTAAATTGGGAGTAAGCGGATTAATAAATGCATATAAAGAAACGGCAAAAATAACAATCGCTAATGCAAATATAATAGAATATGCGATTAAAGATTTGTATTCTGTTGAATTTGAGTATCCTCTTATGAATAATGTGATGAAAATATTAAAAAACAATGCGGTTGAAATAAAAAATACTATCTATAACAATAATAATGTAATAATAGAGTTTGAAATTATATGGACAAAAAAAGAAGAAATTTGCGGGCAACTGCGAAACATACATGGGACTATGCAAAAATATATCAAGACTGTATAAAGTTATAATAAAATATTGTATCTTTGCAGCCAATCTTAATAAAGAATTTGGAGAAACATATTTAATAATTTAGTAATAATAAAAAGTAAGTAAAAATGAAAAGATTAGTAGTATTAGCAGCAGGCGTTTTATGTTTTATTTTCGTTTCTTGTGTAAATAAACCGGAAGAAACTCCGGCAACCACCGAAGAAGTTACGGAACAGGAACAAACTCAACCAAAACATGAGTGTTGTAAAATGACCGAAGAACAAAAAGCTGAGTGTGAAGCATTTTGTAAACAATGGAATGATTGGACAAATCTTTCTGACGATGTAAAAAAAGAATTGATTGCCAAGACAAAAGAACGTTTTGACAAACAAGATGCAGAAAGAGATGCTAAAATTGCAGAATGTAAAGCAGAGTGGGCAAATTTTGACAAACTTACTCTTGACGAGCAAAAAACTTTAGTCGACAAAAGAATGCAATGTGGAAAGAAATGTTGCAAAGCCGACAAAAAGTGTTGCAAAGAAGGAAAGAAAGATTGTGAAAAAAAGTGTGACACTCCCAAAGACGGAAAATAAAATCTATTTTAATTTTGTTGAAAAGGGTGGCTGTAAAAAGCCACCCTTTTTAAATGCGCCGTGCATGACAAACAAAACGATAACAGGAAATTTAATTCCTGTAAGGAATACCTCTCGGTAGAAATGAAACGAACATATTATTTGCATTCCATCAGGAATGCACCCAAAAAAGGATATAAATCCATTCAAAAACAAATTGCTCATAGCAAATACATTCATTCAAATACATATTGACCCGTTTTTTCTGTTCAAAACAGAATGTTGTTCATAAACAAATCGTGGCAACAATAATTATACAAATACATTATCACAATTATTCAACAACACGAATAATGAATAGGTTGCATTCCTATGGAATGCAGATATTGTGTGTTTTTCTTTATTTTCTACCGAGAGATATTCCCTAACGGGAATAAAAAAATCTGCAAGAATACGGAAAGACCATTAACCACTAACCGTTATTAATCCTGCTCATCCTCTAATCCCGAAAATCCTGATTCAGACAATTTCGTGGCTTGCCTGCCCTTGTTCCTTGTTCCTTGTCCCTTTTATAACTTATCCCTGTTATAGTCCTACGATTGTAACCGTCTTTCTGTCTACAGTATGTTTTTCCATGTAGATTTTATTTTCCCATAGCGTTTTTTTGTCCCTGTCGAAAATAGCAAGCCAGCCTTCGGTTGAGCCATATATGTCCATATAACGCAAGGTTTGTTCGATACCTTTTTCGCGCGACTTTTTTCCGCGCCATATTTTGAGTTCTATCGGATATTTTTCTCCCTTATAGAGTACGCAAAGATCGAGCCGTCCGGAACCTGCCGCCATGTCGCGGACAATCCAACCGCCGCCATTGACAATACGCTGCAGGAATGCCATTAGAATCAGGTGCGGAGCCGCTTCTTTGTAGTCAAACTTCGTAAGCCAGATAGCGCTGTTCTCTCTCCAAAACTGCTGGAAATCGCGCATCAAAAAATCCATGTC
>JAISDH010000259.1 GCA_031264975.1 Bacteroidales bacterium | reverse complement strand
AGCGCTTACGGCTATCGTTATTTTTTTTCCCGATATTAATTTTATAGACAAATGGTTTAGAGGGTTACCGAAAAGAAATTTCTAAGTATGCGAACGCTGTTCTATGAATCATAATCCATACTTTTATGTTGCAAGTCGTCCATGTGCTGTATAGAGGCGATTCACTGTGCTGTATAGAGGCGCTTGATAACGTTATCAAGAGGCGCTTGATAGCGTTATCAAGGGGCGCTTGACAGTACTATCAAGGGACGCTGTATAACCGTAGATGATAAGTTATGAATTATGAACACACAATGAATTATAATCCATAATCTTATGCAGCAAGTCATCCATATCAAGACTGATACCATTTACCGATATGTGGGCTTGTCTGTAGAGAGGTTCTCGTTGGAGAAGTAGCTTTGTAATATCTTCTTGCAAATCAGGGGAAGCGGACAGCAAGGGTCGTTTTGTTTTACTGTTTATAAGCCTGCTATATAGCGCAAGAGGAGACATTTCGATATAAATCGCAACGCCATTGGATAAAATCCATTGCATATTGTCAAAAAAATAGGGCAGTCCCCCACCCGTGGCAACAACAAGATTATCCATTGCTTTGGTTTGCAACAATATTTCCTGTTCTTTCTGACGGAAAACTTCCTCTGTATATAGTTCAAAGAAATCGTTTATAGAACATTTGTGAACCATAGAAAACACTTCATCGGTATCCATAAAAGTAAAACCCAATCGGGAAGCTAAACGTTTCCCGACTGTAGTTTTACCACAACACATGAATCCGATAAGATATATTCTCACCTCTTTATTTTGATGCGAAATCTATGCCTTTGAGTAAATTAGTTGCGATATAATCCAATTGTTCGCTATCCAATTCGGTATGCATGGGCAAAGAAATAACATGGGCTGCCAAATATTCACTGACAGGAAAATCCCCCGAAGAATAACGGGCGTCCGCATACGCTTTCTGCAAATGCAAAGGCACAGGGTAATAAATCATAACAGGAATTTCTTTTTCAGCCATAAAACCAATTAACTTATCTCTGTCTACGCCATCCAATACCAAAGTATATTGATGAAATACATGAGTTGTAAAGGGCGCGATTACGGGCGTTTTGATATGTTCGTTACCGGAAAAAGCATTGTTGTAATAAGCCGCCGCCTCCTGTCTTTTTTGGATATAGGTATCAAGACGTTTCAGTTTAATATCAAGAATCGCCGCCTGCATACTGTCTAATCGGGAATTAACGCCAACTATATCATGATAATAACGCTTAAACATCCCATGGTTGACAATGCCTCTCAGTTCTTCATCCAGTGAGTCGTCGGGGGTGAATATCGCGCCTCCGTCTCCGTAACAACCCAGATTTTTAGACGGGAAAAAGGAAGTACATCCCATCGTACCTATTGTTCCCGCTTTTTTCCTGCTTCCGTCCATAAAAATATAATCCGCTCCAATTGCCTGACAACAATCTTCTATAACGCCAATATTATTACTTTCAGCCAAATTCATGATACTCTCCATGTCGGCGCATTGACCAAACAAATGAACAGGAATAATGGCTTTTGTTTTGGGTGTAATGGCTTTCTCTATCGCTTGAACGTCTATATTGAACGTGTCAGGATATACGTCCACCAAAACAGGCGTTAATCTCAGGAGGGCAATTACTTCTGCCGTTGCGATAAAGGTAAAAGTTGTAGTAATCACTTCGTCGCCGGGTTGCAGTCCCATTGCCATTAATGACACTTGCAAAGCGTCTGTCCCGTTGGCGCAGGGAATAACATGTTTAACTCCTAAATAAGTTTCCAGATTCGCCTGAAAACCTTTTACAGCAGGCCCGTTTATAAAGGCTGCATTTTCCATTATTTGATGAAGGGCTTCATCTACTTCCGTTTTAATTTGTTGATATTGCTTTTGCAAATCAACCATTTGTATTTTCCTCATCTTGATGATTATTTAATGTATCTAATTGTTTTGTATTATTCTTTTGTTCTGTTTCTAATAGAATCAGTCGATTTGTTATGTTCGACATTATTTTTTTTGCTATTTCCGCATCCTCTCCCATATAAAATAAATAACTGTCTGTAAACTGTTTATAGGTTGTATTATAGCGTGTAAATAGTTGGCTCATCTCTTTGCTTACCCGTATTTTCAGACTGTCAGGGGATTCATGATATATATATACTCTTATTTTTCCTTCCAACAGATACATTTCCGTCAATATCTCTTCCATTGTCTGTTTGTCTAAGGGTGGTTTTTCCTTCTTTTGCAAAGGAATATGTTCACAGGAACACAAAACAAGTACCAAAAATACTGTCCATAAAATATATTTTCTTCCTGCTTTCAATCGTCCTGTTTTCATGATGCTGTTTTATTTCCGGTTAAACTGTAATGCCTGTCCATTAGGGGAAATGGGGAATGTTCCGTCATTGTAAACCAATTCTCCGTTTACGAAGGTTTTATCAATACGTGCATGTATTGTTTTACCTTCAAAAGGAGACCATTTACAGTCGTAATATATTGTATCTTTATTAATCTTTGTTTCTCTTTCCATATCCACCAACACCAAATCGGCAAAGCATCCTTCTTTGATAAATCCTCGTTTCTCTATGTCATACAGGCGCGCAGGAGCATGACACATGCGTTCGACAATGGTTTGCAGTTTTATTTTATTTTCTTTATACAATTCCAACATCAGCAATAAACTATGCTGTACCATCGGAATACCGGACGGAGCTTTGAAATATGTATTTTCTTTTTCGTTCTGCGTATGCGGAGCATGGTCGGAAGCAATAGTTGCAATTTTCCCCGATAGAAGCGCCTCAAACAAAGCCGCCTTATCGCTTGGCTGTTTTATTGACGGATTACATTTCATTTTTGTTCCCAAAGCGTGATAATCATTTGCATCTAAATACAGGTAAGCCGTACAAACTTCTGCGGATATATTGGAATATTGACTTGACAGCAACGTCAATTCTTTAGCAGTTGAAAGGTGCAGGATATGTAATTTTGTACCATATTTTTGAGCCAGAGCAACCGCCTTTTGCGTAGCAACAAAACAGGCTTCTTCCGAACGGATTTCCGTATGCTTTTCTATGGGAACATTGTCTCCATAGTGTTTTCTTGCCTGTTGAATATTGTTTGCGATAATGGTTTCATCTTCGCTGTGGATAGCGATAGGTAATGTTCGGATTTG
>JAISDH010000123.1 GCA_031264975.1 Bacteroidales bacterium | reverse complement strand
ACAATTGCCTGCCAAATCTCGTTATCAACATCAAATATCATGGCAATTGTGTCATAGACGACTGTTGTTTCGTGTATGGTAGATACAATTGTCATTTTGGGAGTAGTTATTGTTGCTCCCGATAATGAATTTATAAAGACATTCGCCGTGAAAGAAAGACTTACAATTGTATCAGGAATAAGAGGAGCCACAAATTCTGCCAAAGTTTGTAGCGACGCTGAAGTCCGTATGGTGTCATTCCACTTCACTGTATCGGATTGACCGTTGACTTTGTTTACCCACACAACAACATTATAGTCTGGTATGGTGTTAGACACGGGGAATGAACCGATATTAATTGTACGTTCTTCCAGAGAATCCAGAGAAGGCGTTGCCGTCCATGTAAAAGGAGGTAATTGCGGCGTCCCATTTAAACTCCAGCCAAATTCTGCATTTGCAATGGGAACAACACCGTTGTTTAACAAAGTTATATTTACCGGTTTGGTTTGTTTGTCTACGACGCTATTATTCCAGCCTGCAAATTCTTTCAATAATATATCCTGCCCATTTGTAAATTGGGAATAAGCTCCCATGGCTGTAGATTGCGGACGTTCAATATTACGAATATCGGTGATTACGGTTTGCCACCTGGGACAAAGCAAGCTATCCGGATAAGACGCCAACGCCAAACTATTCGCCGAATCGGCAAACGAAGGATGTTTGTTGACAGAATGTTCATCCAAAGGTGCGATAGCCGTTTTCCATGCCGTCAAATCTGTCCGATTTGCTCCCGCTACGTAGCCTATATTTGTTCCTGTGGAATAATAATCATTGTAATCTGCTTCATAGCCGGCGCTATAGTTGGTAAAGTCTGCTGCCGAACCGTAAAAGTAAAAAGCATATGTAGTTCCCGCAGCGCCGCCTGATGCAGCGAAGATATTATTTCTAATCAACGAACTGTAGCCACTCCTTATGGCATTATAATGCGCCCGATTTGTCCCCGCTGTTCCGGATTTTACCGTATAAACCGTATTATTAATAACATGTACCGATCCGGGATAACCTATATAAATTCCATCTGTGGTAGATGCATTTCCATTGATATATATTTCATTGTTTGCTATCAATGCCGTATCAATATAACTGAAATATAATCCACTGAAACTAGAGGTAATGGTCGAACTGTTAGCCGATACACGGTTTCCGATAATATTGCCGCCATTGCGTAAATAAGCGCCATTCACACCCTGCCATTGTGTATCTGTATATAGTGAACGAGGGCTCATACGATTGTAGGAAATACTCTTGGTATAAACATAATAGAGATATATGGCAGTACGGAATTGATTGGTAAGAGTGTTATTGTCTATTACTACATTTTGGCAATAATTAGTACTCGTTCCATAGAGATAAATGCCATGGAAACCTCCATCTATGCTACAATTCTTCACCGTAAGTCCATCCAAACTGCCGGTATTGTTAGGCTTATATATTCCTGCAGTAGTCACCGTTGTTACTATTATGGTCGGATTGGCATTAATAATACAATTATCTACTGTTATATTGTAAGCCGCTCCCGTAAAGTGTATGCCGAACGTGCCTTGCCTTACATCAATGGTAATATCTTTAATAATAATATTCTTTGTATTATTGAGACGAAATCCTACTCCTCCCGAAGATAAAGTTACATCGTTGGCGTCGCCGCTAAGGGAAGCAAACGTTAAGCTATAATTGCCGACAAGCGTATCGCTGTTGGTCAAATCTATGTCTCCGCTATATGTTCCCGTTTGGAAAGCCAGGGTTACATTTCCATTCATACCGCACAATTGCAATGCTTCGTAGGCTTCTGTCAGGGTTGGAAAATCTCCCGTAGCGCCAATGGTCAACAATCCTTTAAACGGACTTTGACAAAGATAGACTGACGAAGAGATAGTATCATCCGGCAAATAGTCGTCTATTGCCGTTCCTCCGTTGAGGCTATTAATCCATACTTTTACGGTAACCTTTTGAGCAGGATAGGTGATTGTTCCAAATCCGAGCGCGGAGGATTCTCCTTGTGCCAAAGAAACCGATAAAGGAATATTTCCGTTTTGTGTAACGCCATTGATTGACCAGCCCAAATTAACGGCAGTAAGCGGCGTTATTCCGGCATTGTATAAAACAACTTTCACAGAATCGGTTTGCCCTACTGCAAAACCTTCCTGCAGCCCTTCCACTTCAATTAACATCGCATTGGCTGTTGCATTGGAAAGTCCATAACAACCCATGAGCGTAATACCATTACGCGCCACGCCATCAATATCTTCATTTATAGGATAAACAACAGGAGCCAACAAATCCGTATAAGAAGCCAATTTCAAACTTGTTGTCGGATCAATAAAGTCAGGCAAAATGCGTACGGAATGTATATCTATTGTTTCCTTCCACACTTGCAAGGGCAAAAGCGCTGCTCCTCCGCATATCATATCAGAGAGACTGTATGTACTATTATAATCTACGCTGAGGTTTGTAAATATATTTGCTACATTTCCATTGAAAGGAAACGCCCCATTTCCAAGTGTTACAATAATATTGTTTTTCATCTCTCCTATGTTACCTACAGAGATACCTTGGGATGCGCCTGTTCCCGATATATAGATTGTGTTATGTAAAATTTTTGCTCTCGCAAAACGAATTCCTTGAGCGGCGCTGCTTGCAGAAAGGATAATTTCATTATTGGCAACAATAGCCGTGTCAGTAGAAGTGGCAGTAGTCATATGACTGATAGCTATTCCGGTTGGGGATGTAGCTACGCCATGCTGTATGATATGATTATTCATAATGCGTCCGTCTCCTCCGGTTGTAGCGTCTATACCGTACCAATTGGTTATACCTGTTATTGGACTTGATATAGTATTTTGATTACAAAGTATGACGTCGCCACCGAGCGAAATTGCCGTGCCGAAATTATTGATAACAATATTGCTGTCCACAACAATCCGTCCATTGTAGACATCATTGTATACCTGATCATAGCCTGATCGCAGATAGATACCATTAGTGCCTCCCATTATCAAATTGTTGATAATATAAATATCCTCTATTCTCTGTGTTCCAAACAGATCTTTATAAATGACCGACCCGGATGAAGATGTTGTATCTGCAAATAATCGGCAATCTCTAATAACAATATTGTTACAAAGTCCTGCGGTAAAGTCTATTGCATATGTCCCAGTCGTAGCGTCTATGGTAATGGCTTGAACAATAATATTGTGATTGTTGTAAAAACGCATACCGGCAGCAGTAGTCTTTAGCGTAACATCGGCAGCATTTCCCGTAAAGGAAGTTATAACCAGCGTATCTGTAAGCCCCATATTGCTCAAAGCCTCCATATCCAAATACATAGTTTGGTTATACACCCCTGATTCTATGGCAAGGGTAACCTTTTGGTCAATACCGCATGTTTGTAAGGCAGAAAAAGCGTCGTTTAGGGATGCATAATTTGCGCCGGTAGACAGACCAACAATATAAGTTCCTGTCATACCATTCCCGCAAACAAGTTTTTCAACCGTTAGCGTATCATCTTCATTGGTTAAATCTATCTCTCCATTGGGCATGCTTACCCAGGCTTTGACAATATCACGGTCTCCAAAAACCGGAGTATAATAACCAAGCGTTACCGTATCGGTAAAATCTTCAGCCAAATTTCCTGTATAGGAATAGGTCGTTCCCGCTGTTCCGTTTAAAGTCCAAGAGATGCTGCAGGAAGTTAAATTCTTTGCGCCTCTGTTGCGAATCACTGCCTGTATCGGGTTTGTTATTCCTGGAATGACGTCTTGTGGTTCGGGCAAAATTTTATCCAGCGCTACCGAATTACTGTCAGGCACGGAAGTGCCGGCAAAGGAAAAACGTAATATCGGAGCTATGTCAGAACCATAAATCCCTCCCGGCATACTCTCAAACGCGTTCATGGCTTCGCAATAAGAAGCTGCCCAAAGGACTTTAGTTGTTGGCGGTGGAACGCTGCCTGTTTTATCTTCAAAATAAATCATTAGATTACTTCCCTGAGGAACAACAAAAGGAGCAATTAAATTTACCTCATTCCATCCCCGTTTGGTGGTTATGTTTCCGCTATAAACTAATGTAGCGCCCTCGCCTGCAGGGTTTCTATAAGTTATCCCATGTCCTTTATCCAATGTTGTTTTTAGGTGTATGGTAAATGCCGTACGGGTTTGTCCCTGTGAAGTTCCCGGATTATACCATGCAATTTTTGCTATGTTTAATGGTCTTCTGTCGGCAGATATTTCGTATGACTGATATAAAGAACGTGTCCAAGTCGTTGGTTGATCTGTTGAATAAACAACTCCAGCAAGAGTACTGGCAATATTTGCTAATGTATCGGCTTCTCCAAAGGTATAAACGCCTGCTATATCGGTAATCAGCGCTCGTTTGATAAAGAAACTGTCAATGATACTCACCGGATTGCCCATGACGTCTGTCAGATTAACCGAATAGACCATATTGGTTCCAAAGTTAAATAAAGGAATAATGCTTTTCCACAGATTGGAGCTAACATCATAACTCATCGCAACAGAATCAACGACTGTAGCGCCGCCAATTGTTGAATTTAGATGCAACCATAGAGTATTGGGTAAATTACCCGTATGGCTGGACATGCGAACATCGATATAAAAAGGTCCTACATAATAAACCGTGTCTTGTGGTGGCTCAACAAACTCTATGGTAATATCGGTACAGGCATAAACAATTTTGGTTACTGTATCGTCATAGGTTATACCGTCTGTAACGCCATTGGGCATGCTTATCCAAACAACGAATGTATCCAACCCGTTCATTTTGGGAGTATAATAGTCGAGGGTATCTTGTATGCTCATGTCCAAAGCCAATTTGCCGCGCCACACTTTATCTGTCGGCGTAGAGCCATTTATCGAATAAGTAATAACAACTGAATCCAAATCGGTAAATGCTTTGTTTTGGATACGCGCCACAACAGGAACCTGCGTATTGGGAGCAATGATTAAGGGATTGGGAACATCAATAGATTGCAATACAGCAGAAGGAGTATTGGAGGCAGGAACAGATGATATAACAAATCGAGCATTAACGCGCTCAATGTCCCTTATTCCATAGTATGTACTAGGGAAAGCAGTTCTATCCATAGACCCAACTGACCGATAAACAGGCGTAGTATGTGCTCTGAAATAATAATAAGTGTTATAGTATCCTTGTTTGTGCTCCCAATAAATCAATAGATTCTTACCATGAGGCAAAAAGAAGGGAACATCCAACTTAATTTCACTCCAGCCTTGTGTCAACTGTATAGAGCCCGACCATACTTGTGTAGCGCCGTCTCCCAGTGGATCGAAAGGATCAGTAGTTACCACCGTATCATCCACTGCACGAAAATAACACTTTTGAGTGTAACGATTTTGGGAAGAGGAAGCAGCATAATCCCATGCCAAATGGGAAATCCAACCTCCGGAAGAAGTAGTACTTATTTCGGACGCCATATACAATTGACGCGACCAGCCATATTCATAATTCATCTGAATAGGCAGATCGTATGTTATTATTGTTCCTGTTCCCACGATGACCGTATCAGGAACGCCGGATGCTCCAACAATCAAATATGTTAAACTTTCCATTGTCTGATTGTTATTTGTATCTTTCCCTGTAATGGAGTAGGTAATTGTTGTTCCTATTTGAAACTGCGGTATGGTTGCGTTCCACAAAGAATCTCCTGCCACTGTTGGGGTCATTAAAATAGAATCGCTTGCTATCGTTGTTCCGTTTTTGGTTGCCGTATATTTTAAGACGGGATGTTCAATCGGAGCCTTTGTTGAGGTTTTCACCCTGGCACGAATGTTATAGGGACCTGTGCTGTTAACCGAATCCGAGATAACGGGCGACATAAATTCTACTATTGGAGGTCTCATTTCAAAAGTGGCTGCAATGATTTCAAAATCGTCCAGTAGCCAACCGTAAGATATTTGCGTTCCCGGTATACTGCCGTGCTGGATAATAAACCGAAACTGGGCAGCTTGGTCGCCTCCGGTTTCAAAACTTAGGTCAAAGGTTTCTTCTTTCCACCAGGAAGCAAGCGGTATTGCTAAAGAATCGCCCGCCTCCCATTCCATATAGCTGGCGGCGCTAAAACCTCGCGATAGAAAAGTCATTGAATTTCCTTGATACGTAGAAGGCGGAACAGGTTTCCATGCTTCATTGCTTATTTTGTATTCTATACGAATAATATCCTGCGGAGATACCTTACAAATGTGCTTGAAGCGTAATAATATATGATTGTATACTCTAAAGTCATACGTTGGCGTTTCCAAAACGCTTATACTTCCCACTATATTGGGAACAGTTCCCAAATAGGCATGAGGAGAACTTGTGAAATAATTCGTATCTCTCTCCCATGCAGAAGGCGGGTTAGCGGTAAAGGAAACATTGCCGTCGAAATCTTCTGTCCATTTTTGGACTGCTGTCTGGGAATACATCGACGGCGTCATCAAAAATATTCCCAAAGCTAAAATAATGTACTTTTTCATACTGTTTTGGTATTAATAATATATTTAAAAATTTAATTTGAATTTCGTGTTATAAGGCAACAAGCAGCATGCAACAAGCAACAGGCAGGCAAGCCGCGAAGAAATGCTCGTTGCTTGTACCTTTTGCCTTTTAGTGCCTTTGTCCTTTCACCTTCTTTTGTCTGAACTGTGATTTATTTGATTTGAATGATTATCATGATAGCAAATTGAACTACTACGCAGTTCTGATAAGGTAGACGTCATCTTATACCCCCAGCTGCACTTCGCTTGCAAGGGGTTATACATATTTAGTCCCATACGGGACATTGCTTTCGTGTAGCGATACCTGTCATTCTGACAAAAGTCAGAATCCCCTAAATTGTAGAGACGCGATGCTTCGCGTCTAATGAATCTGGCGAATCCAACGAATCTAATGAAAGAGGATTGCAAGTCAAGCCTGCAATGACGAATTGTGCTTGTTGCTTTTTTCTTGTCTCCGAAGAAGACGCGAAGCATTGCGTCTCTACAACAATACCATAATGACAGTGTATAAATTGCGGTTACGCTGCCTGTTTTTTTATTTTCTATTTCTATTTTTCTCATCCTGCTCATCCTCAAATCCTGTGAATCCTGATTCAGACAATAGAAATGATTGTTTTCTTTCTCCCACATTCCGTCCTTGACGGGACGGTGGTAGGTGGAGAATCTTCTGTTTTTTACCAATATATTGTCCCTACGGGACATTTTTAAATACCGATTTATTTGTTTCATTGTTTCTAATATTAATCGTTAATCATTTTTAATCTTCTTCGTCATAGTCGTTATCTTTTTTTGCATTCGAACGTCCCTTACGTTGAGCGAGCAGGTCGTTGTATACCTTGATTCGGGCGTTCCACTGACGAATAAAAGTTTCATGAACAGGATTTTTTTCTATCAACATCAAAGCATTGATACGTTTGATAATGAGTTGATAAACTTTGTCTATTTCATTTCGTACTTCCTTTGCTTTTAATTCTGTTCGCTGTTCCAATTCCGAAAAACGGGCTTTCATCAAGAGGTCAAAAGCATTATTTTTTCGTTCAAGTTCGTTTACCCATTCCTGTAGTCCAAGTAATTTGACGTCGGCGGCATATTTTCCCTTTAATTCCGCTAAAAGCGTGTGAATAGCCGCCGTTTCTTCATTATAGGGTTTGCTTGCTACATTGCCATAAGACTTAAACAAAATGCCTACCCGTTCTGCCGCTTCCGATACTACAGGATTAAAATGATTTTTTGCCCCTTTAACCGTATTTGCCGTGCCGCGAAAAGTATTATCTCTTTCCCTGTCTGCCTGCAGTCTTTTCTCTGTAATATCACTCTTGAATATTTTCTTAATACTTTCATTTTCCTGTTTGTAAAGGACAGTAAAAGACGCATACTCTGCCGTTATTTTTAATTCGTCAGAGCCGGTTGATTCCACCAAATCCGAAAACTCGGTGAAAAGTTGACAATGTTCGTTATTACGAAGTTCTTTTGTATTTATAAAAGATACTTCTTTACTGTTTTGTTCTTCCATACTACTGTTGATTATAAATTATACATTACTTTTTAATTATAAAACTTCATTGATTTATTACCTTTTAATTTTCAATTGATTTATCTTTTAATCTTCTTCATCATTGTCGTTATCTTTTTTTGCATCCGAACGTCCTTTACGTTGAGCAAGCAGGTCGTTGTATACCTTAATTCGGACATTCCATTGATGAATAAAATTTATATAAACAGAACTTTTTTCAATTAGCATCAGTGCATTGATATGTTTGACGATTGCATAATAAATTTTGTCGATTTCTTCTCTTACTTCCTTTGATTTTAATTCTGTTCTTGTTCCAAGTTCCGTAAAACGGACTTTCGTCAGCGTATCAAAAGTGTTATTTTTCTGTTCAAGTTCATTTACCCATTCCTTTAGTCCGAGTAATTTGACGTCGGCGGCATATTTTCCGTTCAATTCCGCTAAAAGTGTGTGAATAGCCGCCGTTTCTTCATTATAAGGTTTACGTGCCACATTTCCATAAGTTTTGAACAAAATCTCCATCCGTCCTGCCGCTTCTGATACCGCGACATTAAAATGATTTTTTGCCCCTTTAATGGTATCTGCCATGCCGCGAAAAGTATTGTCTCTTTCTCTGTCCGCCTGTAGTCTTTTCTCCGTAATCTCACTTTTAAATATCTTCTGAATACTTTCGTTTTCCTGTTTGTGAAGGACGGTAAAAGACGCATAGTCTGCCGTTATTTTTAACTCGTCCGTGCCGATTGATTCCACCAAATCCTTAAATTCAGTAAGAAATTGATAGTGTTCATTATTACGGAGTAACTTTGAATTTAAATAATTGATTTCTACAATATTATTTTCTTCCATATTTTACAAATTTTGTTGGTTTTTAATACATTTATCTATTGTTATTTTATTATATATTTCCTTTGCAAGCATATAGTCTTGTTGAATGTTATACATGTTTTCTCCCGCCGCCATACGAAATAGGTTCCCATATTCCGGAAAGAAGTTCATAGCTGTGTAGGAGACTTTCCAGAGTTCTGGAAAGTGGTGCGTAGCAGTTCGAGAGACATTCCAGAGTTCTGGAAAGAGGTTTGTAGTAGTTCGAGAGGCTTTCCAGAGTTCTGGAAAGTGGTGCGTAGCAATTTGAGAGGCTTTCCAGAGTTCTGGAAAGGGGTGCGTAGCAATTTGAGAGGCTTTCCAGAGTTCTGGAAAGGGGTTTGAAGTAGTATGAGAGGTTTTCCAGAACTCTGGAAAGTGATTTAAAGTAGTGCAAGAGACGTTCCAGAACTCTGGAAAGTGATTTAAAGTAGTGCAAGAGACGTTCCAGAACTCTGGAAAGTGATTTAAAGTAGTGCAAATGACTTTCCAGCATTCTGGAAGATAGTTTATAGCAGTGCGAATGACTTTCCACCCCGCCACACGCAGGAGCAGAAATATTTTGCCATGTGTTTTTTTGTTGATAACTCGTACAATTGTTCATTCTAATATTTACTTTTATTTTTTTTACTTCCTTCTAATATTTGGCTATTCTTTTTTGTCGATACACAACGCGGCAAAGATAATCAAATTTTATATACGAAATTCAATGTGCAGTATTTTTTTCAATTTATTTCATGATTCTTTTCTTTATTCTCTTTAATCTACTGTCATTGCGTAAGGAAAAAACTGCATTCATTGTGTGTTTTTTTTCGCAAGCCGCCAAAAAGAGGCGATTTGAGAGGGATTTTTGGTCGAAAAAGTTCTATCGGTAAGATAAATTTTTCCACGAAATGGAAGAAAGCAGTGGTTAACGGTCATTATTTTGGCTGAATCAGGATTTACAGGATTATAGGATGGGCAGGATTAATAAGCACGCAGATAACGCAGATTTGAAAAGATAAACACAGATTGTATTATCTGCGAAAATCCTTTTAATCTGCGTCATCTGCGTGCTGCTTCTTGGCTTGCCTGCCTGTTGCCTGTTGCTTGTTGCTTGCTGCCTGTTGCCCACTAACATCTAATCATTGATTTCACCGTATTTATTTTTTCGTTTAGTATTGTTTGTGTTTCGGCTTCTGCGATAAATCGTAGATAAGGTTCCGTGTTAGAGGGGCGTATATTAAACCACCATGACTTAAACTCTATGCGGTAACCGTCAAAATCATAGAAAGCAAGCGGCGTTTCTATGCTGCAAAAGTAATCCTTTATGGTATCCATTGCTGTTTGTTTATCTTCTATTTTGAAGTTGAGTTCACCTGAATTTGCATACCTTACAATCTGCTTTGTCAACTGAGAAACAGTAATTCCTTTTCGCTTAAACTTCGCAAAGATATTCAACAGAAGAACACACGCTAATATGCCGCTGTCGGAATAGAAAAAGTCTCTGAAATAATAATGTCCCGCCAATTCTCCCCCAAAGATACCGTCTATCTCCCGTAATTTTAAAGCAGCATACGCCCGTCCCACTTTCCAGATGTTTGTCGTAGCGCCCATTTTCTTTAGATATTCTTCAACGGATTTTGACGTGCGTATGTCAAAGAGAACGTTCCCCTTTTGTTGCCTTTCTTCCAAAAAATAATGTCCCAAAACGGCAATCATTACATCAGGAGCAATAAATTCGGCATGCTCGTCTACAAACATGACCCTGTCCGCATCACCGTCAAAGATTATTCCAATGTCCGACTGCTGTTTCCTTACCAATTGTTGCAGTTGAACAATATTTTTCTCTTCCAATGGATTGGGGTCGTGATTGGGAAAGGTTCCGTCCAGATCATCATTTATATAAGCAGGTTTATTCCCCAAAATATCCTTCATCAGCAGAGAAATCATTCCATTGGAGCAATCTACCGCAATATTCAAATTTGAAAAATCATCCCTGTATGTTCTGATGAAAGCAATATATTCGTCTATCATACTATAATTGATAACCTTTCCTTTATGCGGAGATGGAAAAATGGGTTCGTTTTCAATCCAATGTTCCAATTTGCTCAAGCCTGTATCATATCCTACGGGCAAGGCGTCTGTTGTGGATATTTTGAGACCATTATACTTTGCCGGATTATGAGACGCGGTAATCTGTACCGAAGCGTCAAAATGATGTTTCGCCGTAAAGTAATACACCATGGGCGTTGTAGCAAGTCCTATATCATATACGTCTGCGCCCGCGTCTGTTATGCCGGCTACCAGCGCTTCGTAAATTTCAGGCGAAGATATGCGTACGTCCCTCCCTACCAATATCTTTGTTGCATGTAATAACTTGGGAAGGAAATATCCAATCTTGTAAACATCTTCCCTCGTAAAGTCTTCTCCGTAAACGCCCCGTATATCGTAGGCTTTAAAAGCATTTCCCATATTTTGTATTTATTTTAGCATTGTTCCGCAAATCATACGGTCTTTTCCGTGAATATCCTGTCGTAAGTTGATGCGGGTATACCCATATTCTTCATACAGACAAACAACTTCCTTGCCATAGAGTTCATTGATTTCAAAATACAATTGACCGCCATTTATAAGATGCGTCTGCCCAAATTTCAACACGGAATGATAAAACAAAAGAGGATTTTCGTCTTCTACAAACAAAGCCTGTGCCGGTTCATAGTCAAGTATGCGCTTGTGCATGTATTGTTTCTCTATTTCTCTAACGTATGGCGGATTACTGACAATAACATCAAAGAGCATATCCACTGCATTTGCAAAACCATTATTGAGAACGTCATACTGCATAAAATGCACGTTGGTTTTATTCAACAGGGCATTTTTACGGGCAGTCTCCAACGCCTCCTCCGATATATCTACCCCATAAACGATACTGTTTTCGATATAGTTTGCCAAACTGACGGCAATACAACCGCTTCCGGTACAAATATCCAAAAACTTACTTGCCTGCAGGTTGTTTTTTATTATCCACAAGACTAACTCTTCCGTTTCAGGGCGCGGAATCAATACCGAAGCGTCAACAAAAAAAGGAAGGTCGCAAAAAACCGTTTCACCTAAAACATACTGAATCGGCGCATTCTCCATTAATTGTTGTACAGCTTCATTGATAGATGTTATTGTATCAAAATCAATTTCCGTTTCAGGATAAAGGTTGATGTAAAGGTTATTGTATGTCGTAAAATGTTTTAATAATAAACCTGTCACAGAACGCGCTTCCCCTTCCCCCATAGAAGGCAGCAATTGCAGAAAAATGGAACGTTGAATTTCTTTTATATTCATTTACTTTTTCAAAAATATTACACCTAAAACGCACAATCAATAAGCACCCGTTTCCCTTTGAATCGAAAAGAGAGAAACAAAGGAAATAAAAGGAGGAACAAAAACAGTCTATTCCTCTATAGCCTGAATGCCGGGAAGTTCCTTTCCTTCACAATATTCAAGCATCGCTCCGCCCGCAGTAGAAACATAGTTATACTTATTTCCCAAGTGAAATTTATTAATGGCAGACACTGTGTCTCCTCCGCCTATCAAAGAGAAAGCGCCTTTTTCTGTAGCTTTCACGATGGCGTCCGCAATGGCAAAAGTGCCGTTGCTAAAGTTGTCCATTTCAAAGACGCCCATAGGACCATTCCATAATATAGTTGCGGACTTTAGAAGAATATCCCGATACAAAGAGCAAGTCTCCAATCCTATATCCATTCCTGCCATATCATCCGGTATTTCGGTAGACTTGTATATTTCGCGTCGGGCGTCATTGCTGAATTTATCAGCGGCAATGGTATCGGAAGAAGAATAGATATTTACGTTTAATTCTTTCGCCTTTTCCAAAACGTCCTTCGCAATAGGTAACATATCTTCTTCATACAAAGACATCCCTATTTTCCCGCCAATGGCTTTGATAAAACTGAAACTCATTCCACCGCCAATAAGAATATTATCTACCTTTGTCATTAGATTATTAATGACTTTAATCTTACCGGACACTTTCGAACCACCCAAAACAGCCGTTAACGGACGCCTTGGGTTTTTCATAATACGGGAAAGACTGTCAATTTCTTTCTGCATTAAAAAACCAAACATCTTATCATTGGTAAAAAGTCTCGGTAAAACCGCCGTCGTTGCATGATTACGATGAGCTGTTGAAAAAGCCTCATGCACAAAAACATCTCCGTATGAAGCCAATTCCTTTGCAAAGTCAATGTCTCCTTTTTCTTCTTCCGGATAAAATCTCACATTTTCTAAAAGCAGTATTTCTCCCTGTTTAAAGTCTTTTGCATATTTCCGCGCCTGTTCCCCTATACATTCGGGAGAAAAGTATACGTTTACTTTTTCCATGACATTCTTTAAATAAGGAACCAAATGCTTCAGAGAAAATTGATATTCTCTGTTTTGCGGACGTCCCAAGTGAGACAGTAAAATAATGCTGCCTCCGTCGTCAAGTATCTTTCGTAACGTAGGTAAGGAGGCGTCTATTCGTTTGGTATCTTGAATTTGAAATTCATCATTTAAGGGAACATTATAGTCCACTCGTACCAATACTTTTTTGTCTTTGAAATTGTATGTTTGAATATTCGATTTTGCACACATAATATATTTATTTAGTAATTAGTATTCTAAAATTTAATAAGGCACGTCGTCATTTCCGTCCGGACCAAAATCGTTAATACGGGAGGGTAGCGTATAAGATGTAGTAGTTTGTTGGGTTTGATCTTGGAGAGGATCGAAATTACCGAGAGTATCACAAAACTTTGCCTGCTCGGCAATAAACTGTAAACGAATGTCTCCCAATCCTCCATTACGGTGTTTTGCAATAATTATCTCGGCTAAACCTTTTGCCGAAGTACCATCTTCAAAATCTAAACTATAATATTCCGGACGATAAATAAACAACACCATGTCTGCATCCTGTTCAATAGCGCCGGATTCCCGTAAATCAGACAGCTGAGGTCTTTTGGAATTTGCACCTCGCGTTTCTACCGAACGATTTAATTGAGATAATGCAATGACCGGAATATTTAACTCCTTGGATAATATTTTTAATGAACGGGAAATACTACTGATTTCCTGTTCTCTGTTTCCTTTGTTCTCAGTCCCTCCACTCATCAGTTGCAGATAGTCAAGAATAATACATCCTATATTATATTGCTGTTTAAGCCGTCTGCATTTTGCGCGCAGTTCAAAAATCGATAATGCCGGCGTATCGTCTATAATAAGCGGAGCGTCTGTCAGGGTTGTTAACTTTTCCATTAAAGTTCCCCATTCTGCATTGTCCAAATCGGCACGTTTAAGTTTGTCGTTTCTAATTCCTGTTTCCGACGAGACCAGACGCATAATTAAATCGGCGGCAGACATTTCCAAAGAGAAAAAGGCAATCGCTTTTCTTTGTTCTACTGCGATATTT
The DNA here is from genome assembly GCA_031264975.1 of Bacteroidales bacterium. Lineage (GTDB taxonomy): Bacteria > Bacteroidota > Bacteroidia > Bacteroidales > WCHB1-69 > JAIROC01. The sequence continues at coordinate 2,662 of JAISDH010000123.1, read as the reverse complement.
CGAGCCATTGACAAAACAAAAGCCGTTTTTCCCATACCCGGACGCGCTGCAAGTATAATCAAGTTTGATTTTTGCCAGCCTCCCGTTACTCTATCCAAATCAGTGAATCCGGAAGGTAAACCGCGAAGCTCGTTTTTATTGTTTTTAGCTTCTTTCAACTCCGTGATAAATTCCTGTAACAATACGGACATGTCTACATTTGTACGACGAAAATTTTGTTCTGCAATGTCAAATAAATTCTTTTCTGTCTTATCCAACAACTCCAGCGCATCAATAGATTCATCAAACGAATTGTGAATGGTTTCAGTAGAGACTGAAATTAACTGACGGAGTATGTATTTTTCGGAAATAATACGGGCGTGAAATTCAATATTGGCAGAAGAAACCACTTTATTGGTAAGCGTTGCTAAATAGTAAGAGCCTCCTATTACATCCAATCTTCGATTCTTTCTTAACTGCTCGGCAACTGAAAGCAAATCAACAGGAGAGCCTTTTTCAAATACTTGAGAAATGGCTTCAAAAATAAACTTGTGCGTGTCTTTGTAAAACATCTCCCCATTTAGTTTATCAATAACTAATCCTGCTGCATTTTGTTCAAGCATCATCGCTCCCAACACGGCTTCTTCAAAGTCAATCGCCTGGGGTTGGATTCGTCCCTGTATATCAATATTGGATATTACTCTTTTTCGTTCGCCTTTTACAAATTCTTTTGCCATTGTTCTTATTGGGTTTTTATTCTTGTTCTATCCATGTTTGTACTTCGCATAATTGTAGCGCCGGTATCTCTAATTTATTCTTTTTCCGCAATCCATTCAACGTATTATGCAATTTCGTAGGAACGGCGGCTTTCAGGTCGTCTATCGTTTGTATGCCTGCGCTACGCAACAATTCTATCCACACTTCCGATATGCCTCTGTCGGTAAAATCTTTGTCGGAGGCGATTGCTCTTCTTTTTTCAGGTCTCATTTGTGGGAAAAACAACACATCCTGAATAGAAGGCGAATTGGTCATAAACATAACCAATCTGTCAATCCCAATGCCCAAACCCGATGTTGGAGGCATTCCATATTCCAAAGCCCGCAAAAAATCCTGGTCGATAAACATAGCTTCGTCATCGCCTTTTTCCGACAGACGTAATTGTTCTTCAAATCTTTCTCGTTGGTCTATCGGGTCGTTTAACTCGGAATAAGCATTTGCAAGTTCTTTCCCGTTAATCATTAATTCAAATCTCTCCGTCAAATTCGGATTAGACCGGTGCCGTTTGCATAAGGGAGACATTTCAACAGGATAGTCCATAATGAAGGTGGGCTGTATGTAGTTCTTTTCACATTTCTTACTGAAAATCTCATCGATTATTTTTCCAATCCCCATTGTTTCGTCTACTTCAATGCCCAACTGTCTACACGTGTCCTGTAATTGTACCTCATTCATTCCCTCAACGTCAAATCCTGTATGTTCCTTAATCGCATCCAATATGCCGATTCGTTTGTAAGGACGCTTAAAATCAATTATCTGTTCGCCGATTTGAACATTTGTTGTTCCGTGCAATTTCAAAGCAATACGTTCAAGGAGTTCTTCCACCGATTCCATCATCCAAAGGTAATCCTTGTAAGCAACATAAATTTCCATGCAGGTAAATTCGGGATTGTGCGTTCTGTCCATTCCTTCATTGCGAAAATTGCGGCTAAATTCATACACGCCATCAAATCCGCCTACAATCAGACGTTTTAAATACAATTCATTTGCAATTCTCAAATAGAGCGACATATTCAAGGCATTGTGGTGCGTAACAAAAGGACGCGCCGCCGCGCCGCCCGGAATAGGTTGCAAGATAGGCGTCTCTACTTCCAAATATCCTTTTTCGTTGTAATACGCCCGTATTTCATCTATAATCTGCGTACGTTGAACGAAAACCTTTTTTATGTCCGGATTGACTATCAAATCCAAATAACGCATTCTGTAACGTTGTTCAGGGTCGGTAAAGGCGTCATATACTTTATCCTCCGTCTGTTTTACGACGGGAAGCGGACGTAAAGATTTTGATAAAAGCGTAAACTCCTTTACGTGAACAGTAATTTCTCCCATTTGGGTAACAAACACATATCCTTTGACGCCTATAATATCCCCCAAGTCCAATTTTTTAAAAACAAGATTATACAGGGTTTTGTCTTCTCCGATACAGAGGTTGTCTCGTTTTGCATAGACTTGGATGCGTCCTGTGGCGTCCTGAATTTCATAAAAGGCAACCGCCCCCATGATTCGCTGGCTCATAATACGACCCGCCAAACAAACATCTTGAAACAAGGTATTGTCATCAGGAAACTTTGCCAATATCTCTTTGGCAGTTACATTTACAGGATATTGGGCAGCCGGATAAGCGTCGATTCCCAAATGCTGTAATTCTTTCAGTTTTTCTCTACGAATAATTTCCAATTTATTTAATTCTGTCATTCATTATTTTTTGTTGTGATACCATTTAGAAAGGTGACTCACTCTACAGGATTGTCTTTTTCTATCAACTATCGATTAATAAGTTAGGGGTCGTTTTGTTTATTGATTTTTCTCCTGCAAAAGTACAATCATTTTCGTACAAATCCATATTTTGTTCACTAATATTTTCCACAATAAAATAAATCCCTTCCGATGACTTTGAAAAACAAAG
>JAISDH010000120.1 GCA_031264975.1 Bacteroidales bacterium | reverse complement strand
GCGAAGTAGAACTGTTCGGAAAAACCGGCTGTAAGAATCTCCTTGCAGAGCGACGAAAAATTGGACAGATAATTGAAACTCCAGCGATTTACCCTGATATGACCGCGATGCAAAATCTGGAAATCCAGCGTGTCATCAGCGGTAGACCGTACAAAGGCGCGGTTAAACGGTATTTGGCAAAAGTCAATCTTGCGGACATGGGAAGAAAAAAGGTAAATAATTTTTCGTTGGGGATGAAACAGCGATTAAGTCTGGCAATGGCGTTGATTTCCAAACCGGAATTTTTAATTTTGGACGAACCAGTAAATGGTCTTGACCCGAAAGGGATAGTCGAGACGCGCGAATTTCTGCGTCATCTGGCACAGGACAAAGGTATCACCGTCATGTTGTCAAGCCATTTGCTGGATGAACTCTCCCAAATTGCCACACATTACGGTATCATTCATCAGGGAAAACTTATCAAGCAAATTTCGGCAGAGGAACTTGTCAGGGAATCTCGGCGATACATTCTCATACATACAGATGAGACGGAAAAAGTTATCGACCTCTTGAAAGAAGAATTTAAAATCGCAGATTGGGAACAAAGAAGCGGAAATGAGATTCGCATATACGAACAGACGGATAAAACCGGCGCAATAAATCTGTATCTGGCTCAACACGGAATAGGTTTGGACACGATTTGTACGGTGGAACAGAAACTTGAAGAATATTTTATTAACTTAATTACGAAAGGTATACAATTATGAACGGACTTATCAGAGCTGAATGGTATAAACTTCGGCATAGCAAACTTTTTTACATTTTACTTATTGTGATAGCCTGTGCAGCGGCTTTTTTCGTGGGCGTAGTCGGGTTTCTTGATTCAAATCCCATGGCGCAGGGTGAAGCCGTCGCCGTTGGGGATGTGTTCGCCTTTCCGGCAGCGGGACAGAGCGGAGTTTTCCTGCTCGGCGAGCTTTCGGTTATGATTTCCATCTGTTTGGCGGCATTTATCGGCTTGTTTATCGCTAACGATTTTAAAACCGGAACGATACGCCATGCACTTGCGCTTGGTAAGAAACGGACAGCGGTGTTTTTTTCCAAACTATTTTCCGCCGGAGTGGCTACACTCGCCTTTCTCCTGACGGCAACCATCGTCTCGACCGTTGGACTGACCTTGCTGTTCGATTTCGGAACGTTGCCTTTTCCGGAATATCTCATACAACTGTTTTCCACGCTGTCGCTCCAGTTGTTATTGCATTTTACTTATGCCGTCTTGTTCTGCCTGATTGCTTTTTTGAGCCGAAATACAGGACAGACAATATTTACAGGTATAGGATATGTTTTAGTATCGTCGGTGTTGCTGTCTATTCTTGGTTCGTTCGACACATTCGGCTCTGTGGCGAAAATATTGCCGCAGTACTACGCGGCGGCGTTGGGCAATTTTCCGGATGAAATGACGTCCCTGACGGTTGGCGCAATAACTGTCAGCGTTGTTTATTCTGTTGCCGCAATTTGGGTTGGGAATAGCATGTTTAAGAAAGTTGATGTGAAATAAAAGAACAAATACAAAACTGTAAAGTGATTGACTTTTAAACAGGAAAGGTGTAATATTCCTGTAGACGACTGTTTTCGATTGGATAATAGCCACCAAGTCGTTGCGTAAGGGAGATTTGATAAACATCGCCGTTCAAGCGGCGAACATTATAATGCAACAACTATTTGCTAAACTCCATGTTCCTGACGCTGGTGATTATGTCCTTAGTGCATCATCTAATGGATAGGGATACGATTAGGGAAGAAGGTGAAATTGGTTTGGCTATTGTCAAGTGGATAAAAATGTTGATAACTTTTTCTTGTTTATCATGGAGATGTATTTAATAAAACCGTACCTTTGCCGAAAATAGTTAAGAATATTTTATCAGGATGAAAAGTTTAGGCGACACATTAAGAGAACAACGAGAAAATAAACAATTACCTTTACGTGGCATTGCCACATATAATAAATTATTTGGACAATGAAATCAATAATATCACAAACTGCAATACATCAACGTCAATTCTGGATTAATGAAATCCAAAAACTAAGCGATAGTTTCAGTGATAACGTCGACCGTTTGGAAGTTGAGCTTGAAAAGGAAATCAAAGAAAAGGGCATTGCTTCTTTAATTGACCATTTGCGGCTATGTGGAAATATTCCTGAATGTTATAGACATGATACCAGCGAAGAAAAATTATATTCCAAATATACCGACATAATACTTTCATTATCATACAAAATTTTAGGGTTCAATAGTCTGGTACTAAAAGAAAGGGGTGATGCGGCGGATGTTGAAGTATTCGCAAAGAGTTATAGTTTTGTTGCCGATGCAAAAGCATTTCGTTTAAGTCATACTGCTAAAAATCAAAAAGATTTCAAGGTTCAAGCAATGGACGAATGGAAAAGAGGTAAACCATATGCGATGATAGTTTGTCCTATTTATCAACTTCCCAATTCGTCAAGTCAAATATACCAACAGGCAACAACAAGAAATGTTTGTATCTTTACCTATTCGCATTTGGCTTTGTTGTTAACTTATTCCGGAAGAGTTGGAACAAATAAGGTAGAAAAATTATTAGAAAGAATATTGCAAACTATTCCAGCGCTCAATCCTTCAAAATCAGCCACAGACTATTGGTTACCTCTTAACAAGACAATGCTTTCTTTTTCGAAGGAAATAATAGCTCTCTGGAACACAGAAAAAATCGCAGCAACAGAATCTATTGCCATAGCCAAAAAAGAAGCGTTGGACTTTCTGGTACAGGAGCGTGAAAAGATTATGTGCATGACTCGCCAGGAAGCATTAAAGGAACTTATGAAAATCTATAAAATAGACAACAGGATAAAAACAGTACAAGCCATTTCCGACAATGGACTTTTTTCAATACAATAACTATGGAGATAAAAAATTATATAAACAGCATTATTGAAGGGAATTGCGTCGAAATGATGAAGCAGTTTGACGACAATGTAATAGATCTTACCATTACTTCTCCACCTTACGATGATTTGCGGAATTATAATGGCTATGTGTTTCCATTTAAAGAAATAGCACAAGAGTTATTTCGTATTACAAAACCCGGAGGCGTGGTTGTTTGGGTGGTTGCCGACGCCACAATTGATGCAACTGAAACGGGAACAAGTTTTAAGCAGGCTTTATATTTCAAAGACATAGGATTTAAACTACACGATACGATGATTTTTCGCAAACGGAATCCAATTCCTCAAATTTATCGTAAACGCTACAATAACGAATTTGAATATATGTTTGTATTTAGTAAAGGAATTGTAAAAACGCACAATCCTATTCTGGTTGACTGCCTGCACGCCGGTCTGGAACTGAACGGAACAACCTATAAAAACTATTCCAAAAACGAACAGGTACGGGATAAACCGGCAAGTCCCGTAAAAGACAAAAAAATAAAAGGAAATGTTTGGGAATATGTAGTGGGAAAAAAACAGGAAGACCAAGAAGCAAAAGGACACCCCGCCCCGTTTCCCTGCGAACTTGTTCGAGACCATATCCTGTCATGGACAAATGCCGGCGACATGGTACTTGATCCAATGTGCGGAAGTGGAACAACACCAAGAGTTGCCTATGAACTGTACAGGCAATATATAGGGATTGACATTAGCCCGGAATATTGTGAAATAGCAAGAAAACGAGTAAAAAAGATAGAGATACAACCGCGATTAGCGTTTGAGTATTAAGCGAGTCAGACAATCCCGTTCGACGAAAATAGTTTGCGCACGTCAAAGCCACTAAGAACCATGCGCAACTCAAATGCCGCAACTGTACCCCGTCCTTTATGCTCAATTGTCAAGTAGCAGAACGCTTGTTGGCGATGTCGACACAGAGAAAGAAGACTCCAAAAGCTCCGGTTTGACGACGTTTAAAGCGCTGGTTCAATGAAAGACTGAAGCTCGTCTTAATTGAATTTAGCAAACCGGATAAAGAGAAAAATAATATCTTTGCGGTCATGAAATACAATGGGGGAAAATGATAGATGAAAAGAGAAAGCAACAATTTAGACAATACAGGAAAAAATAAAATGACGATTGATTCTGTAACGGGAAAAAGACCATTCCCAATTATTGGAAGTGTGGAAAAGTGCGGTAAGAAGTACGCATGACTTTTTGAGAGTAGAGGATTTTGTTTTTTACAAGTCTCAATTACCACTATATTTTGACTGTCTGGATTTATATGCCTGCAAAAACGAATAGGAAGAAATACTTGGATTTTTGGGAGTGTCAGGGAGTTAATTTGATTTTTTTGTTTATCTTTGCAGCAATAAAAATTTTAGAAGCATGACACATAACAAAATGAAAGTAGGAGCTTTTTCAATCAGCCTTAATGTAAAAAATATAGCTAAATCAAAAGAGTTTTATGAGGCGCTCGGATTTTCGGTTTTTGCTGGAAGTATCGAACAAAACTATTTGATAATGAAAAATGAAAATGCTTTAATAGGTTTATTCCAGGAAATGTTTGAGAAAAACATAATAACATTCAATCCAGGGTGGGATTCTGACGCAAATGAGGTTAAGGATTTTGATGATATAAGGGAAATCCAAAAGATATTAAAAAATAACGGAATAAAAATTGAAACAGAGGAAATTGATGACGATACAAAAGGACCCGCAAGTTTAATGTTAATTGACCCTGATGGTAATCAAATTTTATTTGACCAACACGTATAAAAATATTATGGAAAATCATTCAAAATAAAGACTCAATAACCTCCCGCCCTCGCCCCCGCTTGGCATAGCGTCTTCGTTGCGGCAAGGCATTCATCATTGATGTACCGAGAATCGTCTTAATTGAAACGCCAAATAACAATTTAGCAAACCGGATAAAGAAAAAAACAATATCTTTACGGTCGTGAAATACAATGGGGAAAATGATAGATGAAAAGAGAAAGCAACAATTTAGACAATACAGGAAAGAATAAAATGACAATTGATTCTGTAACGGGAAAAGACCATTCCCGATTATTGGAAGTGTGGGAAAGTGCAGTAAGAAGTACGCATGACTTTTTGAAAGTAGAGGATTTTGCTTTTTACAGGTCTCAATTACCCTTATATTTTGACTGTCTGGATTT
>JAISDH010000097.1 GCA_031264975.1 Bacteroidales bacterium | reverse complement strand
CCATTTCCCATCTTCAAAATATTGGGTTTTCCCCGTACTGCTTTCTATGCGAGCCGGAACGCCAAAACTTCGGCAGAAAGCGACAAAAAAGATATTACGCGACAGCCTGTCAGCTATTTTCAATTCGTAAACGCCCTGCGGAGTAATCCGACAGTTATAATAATTTTCTTCATCCCTGATTTGTATTTCATTCTTCACATAATCGATAATGAGATTGATATTATTTTGAAAGTCTTCCCGTTTGTTTGTTCCCAACTGTTGTTGGATATAACTTTTCCAGGGCTTTATCAACTCCCATTCTATACGCGGCGACAAGATGTAAGGAACAATCATATCGTTTGGCGTTCCGGTTTTCACATGCAGGGCGTCTTTGTCCGGTAAATGGTCGTTCAGACAGGCAGCTGATACGTCCCGCAAATCTTTTTCCGCCAGAGAAGACAGAAAAGGAAACAAATACGGATTGTCCTTTTTCTCAATAATGAAACTTTTAATTTCACGCCAATTGCCTTGCGAAAGGTTCAGATATTTCCAAACTTCCTGCGGATTCAGCCCGCATTGCTGCGCCAATAAATGCGCTTCATCCTCTTTGATAAAGGTATTCATGTAGGCATTTCGGATAGAATCTTCATAAGCAAGACGAGCGGCATTGACGGCTATTTTCTCAGATGACAATGTTTTAATCACCTGTTCGGAAGGGACATTGATGAAAAAATCTTCTTCATAAGATGAACCGCTTTTGTGGGTTAATTGAACAGCGGTCATCTCGCTTTGAGCTTCCGATTTTTGATAACCAAAACGGTCGCCTTTATTTGCCCAAATCACTAAATCTCCTTTCCCCGAAATAATAGACGTTTTACCGTCTTCTCCTGTAACCGTTTCTGCAATCGTGTATAATTCTGCATAGTTATACACTTTGAATTTTACATTGGCTCCTTTAACCGGCAAATTGTTTTCGTCCAAAACCTGAACATTTACTTTCCGAGTATCGGCATAATTTGCCAATAGATTGATTTTGGAGTACAGGTTCGTTTCTATATTTTTCTCTTCTTCGCCGGTATATAAGCCAAATACAGTGGTATGCACCATCATGGTACGTTTGGCGGGAGCCGTAAACCAGGCAATGTCCAATTCCGGTTCCGGTTCGCAAGCGCCCAGATAATGCCATTGTCCGTCCACCCAAACCTCAACCCACGCATGGTTATCGTCGGTATGTACCCAACGAGGCGTATAACATTGGCGTGCAGGAATCCCAACGGCACGAAGCACGGTAGTGGTAAACGTCGATTCTTCGCCGCAACGTCCCCAAGACGTTTTAATCAAAGCCAATGGCGCCGACGTTCGCGCATCGGTTCCTTTGTAGGTTACTTTTTCATGGCACCAATGATTCACTTCCAAAGCGGCTTCGTACATGGACAGATTTTTTACGCGCTCCTTCAATTCTTCAAAGAAAACAAGCCGCGCCGTATCAAGATATTCGTTATTGATACGGTATACCAATACAAAATGACGGAAAATATCATCCGGAACGGTCTTTCCCCACGGAAAATAATCACGAGCCTGAAAAGCGGCGTTTACCTGTTTCAAAAAAAAGTCGCCGTCATAGTCTGCCAAGTCGCACAAAGGCATACAGGCATACAAAAATTCAAGCGCTTCACGCTGTTCAAGCGTTAAATCTTCCTGCTCAAAAACAGAAAATAACGCGTCGCTACGGTTTTGGACTTCTCCTTTTCGTTTTTCAAATTGTTCCTGAATCTGTTTGCGATAAGTTTCTTCTTTCAGAAAATGTTTGTCTCTTTTACATGATAAAACGGCTAATACCGTACATAAAATTAAGAAAGGTAATAATATATTTTTCATTGGTAATATTTATTGATTGTTAAGATGTTTTAACACTCTTTTAATTTTCTCCGTATCTGTTTGTAACAAATGATATTCTTCCTGCCGGTTTAGTTTTGTATTTCTGTATTGCATTTTACTTTCCGCTTGACTGCGAAATGTGCCGTGCAATTCCGTCAATTTTGTCTTGAGAATTAGTTCCGCAACATTTTCAGGCGTAACACCCGAACCGGGCATGATAACAATACGATTATCCGCCCTTTCAATCAATTGCCGGATAACGTCCGCTCCTTCGATTGCCGTATTGCAGCCGCCCGACGTTAGAATGCGTTCGTAACCCAAATCTATAGCTGCTTCCATGGCTAAAAAAAGATGATTGCTTCGGTCGAATGCACGATGAAACGTAACGCCCATTTTATATTGACGGGCAATTTCTACTAAATCATAACACCGTTTTATATCAACAGTTCCATTCGCACGGAGCATCCCTGTTACCACGCCGTCGCATCCGGTTTGTCCGCAAAAATGAATATCCGATTTCATGATTTCAAACTCCAAATCGTTATACAGAAAATCGCCTCCACGCGGTCGAATAAGTACATAAAGCGGAATATGTAAATGTTTTCGTGCTGTTTGAATCTGAGCCATGGAAGGAGTTGTTCCGCCTTCAAGAGGATTGGCGCAAAATTCAATCCGCTGTACGCCTGCCTCCTCTGCTATCAAAGCATTGGAAACAGAATCAACACAAATTTCAAGTAATCGTTTCTTTTCTTTTATCATTTTGCAAAGGTAGTGAAAAAATGAAACCGTCAAACCATCTGTTGGCTTTAATTCTCCTGATTTGTTTTCCGTTTTTCAAAATGTTTTGAATCTCCCCATTCTCCATACCCGATTTTACACCCAATAAGATGCATGCGTGCCTCTAAACAATTCTTGCATTGGTCGGCTTCTTCGTCTATACATGGTTTATTTTCATACAATAGATAATTGCCTCTGTATTTACGGGGAGTAAGATTTGGCATGATGATATTCGCCCCAACCAATAGCGCTTTTTCCCGTCCCATTTTGTCCATGGTCTGCATGGCTGTTGAAGAAACAATATTAATATCTTTCATCATGATTCTCAA
>JAISDH010000368.1 GCA_031264975.1 Bacteroidales bacterium | reverse complement strand
ACATGGATTTCGTCGGAATCAGAATTTACTCCTAAAATGATACAAACCAAAAAAGAAAGAGTAAACCTGGTATATGCTGTAAAAATCAAAGTAGAAAATGATGGAAGCATCAAGGTAGGAATGCCCGGTGAAGTCGTTTTCAATAATTTTTAAATAAATCGGAATATGACGCCTATGGAAATTACAGGAATATCAAAACGCTTTGGGGAAACCCAAGCCTTGCAGGATATTTCTTTTTCTATTGAAGAAGGCGAACTCTTTGGGTTGATAGGTCCGGACGGCGCAGGAAAATCTACGCTATTCAATGTGCTGGTTACTTTAATTCAACCGGATTCGGGAACAGCAAAAATATGGGGGTACGATTTAATAAAAGATTATAAGAAAATACGTCAGATAATCGGTTATCTTCCCGGACGATTTTCCCTGTATGGAAATTTGAGTTGTCAGGAGAATCTGGAATTTTTTGCAAAACTATACGGTGAAAGCATTGATAAAAACTACAAACTGATTGCTCCCATTTGGGAACAACTCTATCCGTTCAGGAACCGGAAAGCATCCGCTCTCTCAGGCGGAATGAAACAAAAGTTGGCTCTTTGCTGTGCCTTGGTTCACAAACCTGTAATATTGTTTTTGGATGAACCTACAACAGGAGTAGACCCTGTATCAAGGCGGGAACTATGGGATATTCTCACTTTATTAAAGACTGAAAAGATTACCGTACTCGTTTCTACATCCTATATGGAAGAGGCAACTTTATGCTCAAGAGTAGGGTTGATACAGTTTGGAAAACTTTTAGGGAGTAATACGCCCATACAGATTCAAAACAATTACAAAGGATTTATCTTCGCCGTTCATACGGACAGTATTTATCAACTTTTACAAGGATTACAGGATTTCAAACATGCTCAAGATTTTTATGCGGCTGGACAGCAAGTCAATGTTGTTTTGAATCATCTTTCTGAAGAACAGTTATTGCGTTCATATCTTGAAACAGCTCAGGTGGAAATAAAAAATATAACACAAATACAACCTACGATTGAAGATTGCTTTATTCAATTAATGAAAATAGAAGACAAATGAATAACTATAAAAATTTAATTCGACAGTATAATAATTTTCCAAAACAGGGCGTCCTTTTTCACGATATAAATCCTTTGTTAGCCAACTGGAAAGCCTTGCGTGAAGCAAGTAATGATTTGGCTGTGAAGATTCAGGAAATAATGCCCTTTGCTACAAAAGTTCTTTGTGTTGAAGCACGGGGATTTATTCTGGGAGGTATTTTGTCCTCTCTGTTAAATGCAGGTTGTGTGCCTGTTCGCAAGAAAGGGAAACTTCCTCCTTATAAGTCGACAGAGAGTATTGACTATAAATTGGAATATGGCGTAAATAGCATTAGTCTGGATTTTTCTCTATTGGAATATCATGACAAAATTGTTATTTTTGACGACGTCCTGGCAACGGGAGGAACAGCTGAAGCAGTATATTTAATGCTTTTAAATGAATCGGAAAAAGGGAACATCGCTCCTTTTGATAAAGAAAATATATGTTTCGCATTTCTTTTGGAGATAGAACACCTGAAAGGAAGGGAAAAACTGTATGACTCAACCTCCATAGCTGAAAAAAATATAATTTCCCTGATACGCCTATAACTTATAGTCATGAGATATTATATTATATCGGGAGAGGCGTCGGGAGATTTACATGCAGCGAATCTTGTCAAGCAATTGTTTGCCATAGACAACCATGCTCATGTTCGTGCGTGGGGGGGAGATTTATTGCGTGCGCAAGGCGCTGAAGTCGTGAAGGATTATAAAGACCTTGCCTTCATGGGATTTGTAGAAGTGGCGATGAATCTTCGTACTGTGTTGAATAATTTGTCATTTTGCAGAAAAGACATTGTAGACTACAATCCTGATGTTGTTATTTTGGTGGACTATCCCGGATTTAATCTGCGAATGGCAAAGTTTCTACACAAACAACAAATCAAGACTTTTTATTATATTTCTCCTCAAGTATGGGCATGGCACAAATCACGTATTAAAAGCATAAAGAAATATGTGGATGAGATGTTTGTTATTTTGCCGTTTGAAAAAGAATTTTACGCAAAATATCAAATGAATGTTCATTACTGGGGACACCCTCTTTGGGATGAAATAAAAAATACAGCCATTGACGATGATTTCAAGTATAAAAACGGATTGGACAAGCGTCCGATTGTCGCCATTTTGCCGGGTAGCAGAAAACAGGAAATTCAACGAATGCTACCTACCATGTTGGAAGTTAGTCGTAAGTTGGAAGATTACCAATTTGTCATTGCCGGAGTGGAACATCATCGAAATTTATATGCTTCTTTGTCGGGAGACGTCAAGGTAAAGGTGTTGTTTCAACAAACCTACAGCTTATTGGCAAACAGTTACGCCGCAATGGTCACTTCAGGAACGGCAACATTGGAAACATCTTTATTTAATGTTCCGGAGGTGGTTTGTTATAAGGGAAATTATATATCATACCTCATTGCAAGAAATTTAATAAGAGGAATAAATTTTATTTCTCTTGTAAACCTGATTGCAAACAAAGAAGTAGTAAAAGAATTGATACAACAGGAAATGAAT
>JAISDH010000351.1 GCA_031264975.1 Bacteroidales bacterium | reverse complement strand
AATTTCCTCGACTACTTTCAATCCTATATTGAAGGATATACAAAGAAGGATATACGCATGGTTCAGATTGCACTTAATCGGTTTCAAGACTTTCTGCAAGAAAAATATCCTGTCTATGGACTTAATATTCGTGCAGAGCATCTGGATAAGGAAATGATAGTATCGTTTGTTGAATATTTACAGAGCAGAAGTGTAGGCGAAGGAGCTAAAAGCATTTATCAACGCTTCAAAAAGGTTATCAAATCAGCCATTGAACATGATATACTCATTAAAAATCCATGTACAGGTGTTCAATGCAAGGTAGATGACCAAATACTACGCAAGGACGTACTTTCGTTAGAAGAAATACAAGCCCTTATAAATTGTCATTATGACTATGAAAATCCCGAAGTAAGGCGGGCTTTTATATTCTGCCTATATTGTGGCTTGCGATTCTGTGACGTAAAGGGACTGACTTTCCGAAATGTGGATTATTCCAATCGGATGTTGAAATTTGAGCAAAACAAGACAAAAGGGCATTCGGCAAGTAGTGGGGTTGTTATTCCATTAAACGACGGACTACTTTCTCTAATAGGTAACCCATCGGAAGACGGAAATCTGGATGGTTTCATTTTCACTTTACCTTCATACGAAAGTTGCTGCAAATCCGTAAAACGGTGGGTGAAACGCGCGGGAATCAACAAGCACATTAGTTGGCATTGCGCCCGTCATTCTTTTGCTGTGAATATTTTAAACAATGGAGCGAATATCAAAACGGTTGCCAGTCTGTTGGGACATAGTGGTTTAAAGCATACGGAGAAATATACCCGCGCGGTGGATAAATTGAAAGAGGATGCGATTAATAGTTTGCCTGAATTGAAATTATAGCGCAATTATCAAATTGTTACGTACTGATAGGTTGCTGAAGGAGAGGCTTCCATAAGTACCCCTGCGAATTGTATAAACGTTCAAACTTATACACCTCTTTCTGCGGAGTTACTCTGTTTGTTGTTTTGTTATTCTTATTTTTGTGGTCATTGTAAATTTGTCTCTTTGATTATTTTGAAAAACTCTATTTCAACCTTATCATCGGGAAGATTTGTAAAACAATGTTCTTTTCTACGAATATTGTTCTTTTTAAAGTCAATAACCCACCCTGTTCTTTTCTTGTGTTTACTCAAAGTATATGTTGCTTCAAAACTGTTTCCTGTCCAATTATTTTCGTCCAAATAAATCCAATCAATGCTAAAATTCAATTTCTCTAATGCTTGCCTAAATTCTATACAAGACTGGAAACGAATTGATTTCGTTTTATGAATAGATTTGTAAAGAATTTTTATAATTTTTGCTGGGATATGTGGCAAAAATTGTCTTGGCGGAAACAAGTCTTTTTTTACAGCTCTTAGCCACTCGTCTTTTGTCTTAAAAGCAAAAGAAAGATTGTTAGTATTGTTTAATAAACGGTAAAGAGTAATTCCTGTTGCATAAATGTCACTTAGTTTATCCATTGGATTTCCTTCTATGACTTCTAATGGTTGATGTGGTTTATAGCCTAATACATCGCTTGGGTCTGAATGATAATTAATGGCTAAGCCAAAATCTGAAAGCTTTGCCTCTCCGCTATCTCCAAACATAATATTTCCAGGTTTTACATCTCTATGTAAGATGTTATTGTTGTGGGCGTGCTCAAGTCCTAATAAACCCTGTTGGATTATTTTACAAGCCTCTTTTGTTGAAATAAATCTTTTTTCAATATGTTTCTGTATAGAACCTTTTGAAAGATATTCCATTACAATTATTACAACAGGTTCAGAGTTAAAAAAGGCAGCTCTAACATCTTTTACATCAACAATATGCTTGTGCCTACATAAATCAAGAGTTTGACCTTCCTTTACTGCATTTACAAATTTATCTGGGTTAGGAACTTTTATGACTTTAACTGCAATTTCTTTTTGCAAAAATGGGTCATAACATCGATAAACGTGTCCGAAAGCGCCATTTCCTATGTGTTCTATAATTTTGAATTTATCAATTGTCGTACTCATAATTTTACAAAAGATTAAACCAAGCTACTAACACCGCTTCTTTTGTCGCCTTGTCCCAATATGGAGGATGAATTCCAATTATTGAATCTATGTATGCAAACACATTAGTTTTCTTTGGTTGCCCAAACTTTGTTGCATTAATTGCTTGCGAAGAATAGCTATTTATTGAAATGTTTTTCTTTCTTGATAAAAGATTTAAAATTGCTTGTGGATAACAAGATTGTTTTATTTGGTCTAATGTTGAAAGATTTATGGAAATTTTATGCGAAATTTGATCCGGTTGATGCTTGTCAATAATCAATGATATCTGAGTTTCAAACCATTCCATCAACTCCGCAGTGTCCATATTGTTTGGATAGACAATTTTATTTTTCTCAATAATTGTCGGATTTGTTATCTGTCCGTCAAGAACACAAAATCTAAAGTCATTTTTTGTAAAATTAAATCCTATTGCTTTCATATTATAAATAATTTTTGTTACTCGTATACTGATTCACTATAACCGCTAATATTACTTGCCTAAGATGAAGATTCACTAATGTTTAAACAGATATAAATTTCGTATTATGGCAATCCGATTATTGGGTATAATTTTTCTTGTATTATTTTCTCGTTTTTTAGTTCACACTCCCAAAGGCGAATTACGTTCCAGCCTTTTTCTTTGAGAACTCTTGTTACTTCTTTATCTCGATTTCTATTACGTTCTATTTTTTTTGACCAATAATCAGCATTGTCTTTTGGAGTGGTGTTTCGACAATTATGTCCATGCCAAAAACAGCCATCAACGAAAAGTACTACTTTTATTGACGGAAAAGTAAAATCGGGTTTGCCAAAAAGGGGATAGTTTCTCCGCCAACCTTTTATTTTATTAGTTTTAAATATGGCAATGAGTTTTAATTCTGTAGATTTGTTACAATTGCTTTTTACCTGTCGCATAATCTGACTACGTTGTCCTTTTGAAAAAACATCAGCCATTTTTTTGTATAATTGTTATCCATGATTTATCAAATCCGAGTGCAGACAATACTTGTTCTTTGTCAAGTGATTGAGGTCGTTTAACCCTGATTATTATTTTTTTTTCAGGAACGTCTTCAATAATTGTAAATTGAGAGCCATGCGGTTGCCATGTAAAACGGTGTTCACATGTTTTCTTGTCAAGCCCTATCAAGTTGTTGTTTTTATTCCATTCCCATTTGTAAAGTTCATG
>JAISDH010000322.1 GCA_031264975.1 Bacteroidales bacterium | reverse complement strand
GCTTGGCTATTTATAGGTAGCTGGCATGTAAATTACAGTAAAACAAATTTAATTATAAATACAAATGAAGAAAAAGACGATGGTTGCAATATCGGCAGGATTTTTTCTATTGGCATGTTCTCCCAATAAAAAAGAAAGAGAACAATTTGAAGTAAGTTATCCCGAAACAAAGAAAGTTGACCAGGTAGACGACTATTTTGGCGTGAAAATCTCCGACCCTTACCGTTGGTTGGAAGATGACCGTTCGGCGGAAACGGAGACTTGGGTGAATGCGCAAAATGAAGTAACGTTCGGTTATTTGGACAAGATTCCTTTCCGTACGGCATTGAAGGACAAGTTAACGGCTCTTGCAGATTATGAACGTTACGGTTCGCCTTTCAAGAAGAACGGAAAGTATTATTTTTTCAAGAACGACGGACTGCAAAATCAAAGCGTATTGTATGTACAGGATGCTTTAACGGCGGAACCTTCGGTGTTTTTAGACCCGAACACCCTTTCGGAAGACGGAACGGTGGCTTTAAGTGGTTTTTCATTTTCCAATAACGGAAAGTATTTTGCTTATACGATATCGCGAAGCGGTTCGGATTGGCAGGAAATATATATCATGGATTTACAGAGCGGTAAACTCTTAGACGACCATATTCTATGGGCAAAGTTTACCGGAGCTTCCTGGCAGGGAGACGGTTTCTATTACAGCGCTTATGACGCCCCTGCGAAGGGAAAAGAGTTTTCCAGCGTGAATGAAAATCATAAGATATATTACCATATAATAGGCGAACATCAATCAAAAGACCGTCTTGTTTATCAAAATAAATTAGAGCCCAAACGTTTTTATTCCGCCCAAGTGGATGAAGACGAAAATGTATTGTTTATCTTTGAATCAGGAGCAGGAAGAGGTAATAACTTATATGTAAAAGATTTGAGACAAAAGGACGCTGCAATTATTCAGATTGCCGATAATATGGATAACTCATATAGCCCTGTCGAAGTATTGGGAGAGCGCATCCTGATACTGACCAACGACAATGCGCCCAAGTACAAAATTATGGAAACAACCATTTCATCGCCGGAACAGAAGAATTGGAAAGAGTTAATCCCCGAATCAAACGCCGTACTTTCTTCGGCTGACGTTATTGGAAATAAACTCATACTGAACTATGAACAGGACGCTTCCAATCATGTGTACCGTTATGATTTGGACGGGAAACTGTTGAATGAAATAGAACTTCCCGCTTTGGGTACGGCAGGGTTCAGCGGAGAAAAAGATGAACAGGAGGCGTTTTTTGTCTTTACTTCCTTTACCTTTCCCACTTCTATTTACCGTTACAATACGGAAACGAATAAAACGGAACTGTATCGTCGTCCGGATGTGAATTTTAATTCCAAAGATTATGTTACCGAACAGATATTCTTTACAAGTAAAGACGGTACGAAAGTCCCCATGTTTTTAACCTATAAGAAAGGATTGAAGAAGAATGGACAAAATCCCGTCCTCTTATATGGATATGGAGGTTTCAATATCAGTTTGACTCCTTCTTTCAGTACCAGCCGTTTACCGTTTATAGAGAATGGCGGTATTTATGTTCAGGTGAACTTGCGCGGCGGAAGCGAATATGGGGAAGAATGGCATATCGCAGGAACAAAGATGCAGAAGCAAAACGTTTTTGATGACTTTATAGCAGCAGCAGAATATATGATAGCGCAAAAATACACCTGTTCCGATAAAATAGCCGTCATGGGAGGTTCTAACGGCGGATTATTGGTGGGAGCTGTTATCAATCAACGTCCGGAGTTGTTTAAGGTGGCTATTGCGCAAGTTGGCGTAATGGACATGCTTCGTTACCATAAGTTTACCATTGGTTGGAATTGGTCAAGCGATTACGGCACAAGCGAAGACAGCAAGGAAATGTTTGAATATCTGAGAGCTTATTCTCCATTACACAACTTGAAACAAGGTACTGCTTACCCCGCGACGCTGATAACAACGGCAGACCATGACGACAGAGTTGTTCCTGCTCATTCGTTTAAATATGCAGCCGCTCTTCAGCAAGCCAATGAAAGTACTAATCCAACTTTGATTCGTATTGATACAAAATCAGGACACGGAGCAGGAAAACCCATGGCAAAAGTAATCGAAGAACAGGCAGATACTTATTCCTTTATCTTTTGGAATTTAGGAATGGAGCTTGAACATTAGAAAAATATTTGTTCTTCCTTTATCCTTTCAATTCTATGTTGTTCCCGTTCGGGTTATCATAGAGAAATAGAAAGGAGATATAAAAGGAAAAAAGAAGGAAATGGCAAGAAACATGCGCTTTTTTGCCATTTCCTTTGTTTTTGGGGTATATTTTCCAAGTCATAGAAAAGAAAACGAAGCCCAAAGAAAAATTATTTACTCTCTCATTTTCTTAACCTTTGTCGTTTGATGTGATTGAATTATTCCGTTTATCGTCCAATTATTAAAAAAAAAAATGTACTTTTGCACATCTTACATTGTATAGTATTTTTAGAGTAAAAATTAATCGTTAGGTTTATGCATGAAGGTTTATTATCGGAGAAAGACGGAAGTCATTTTTCTGAAAAAGTTGAAAAGGTTTATGGATTGCTTCCCGCATTAAAGCAGTTGAAGGAAGAAAGCCAGGAGAGTTTATCAAAGATGAACAGTCTTTTATGTGAAGTGCCGGTGGATTTGGCAGGGGTTTATGCTATTTTTGCCGACCTTCCCGCTGTCGTAGAAAGGAGTTATGAACGCATTTCATATATTCCCAAAACGGTGGAAATCGTTTCCGGATTGTTGGAAACAGCTCACAAATTTGTAGAGGATACACTGAACAATAATGAAAACGTTGCCCAGATTCTGGAAGAATTTCTACAGTTATTGATTAAATATATCAGAAATATGGAAGAAATTGTTGACGATTTGGACGGAGGGATTGTATTACTGCACAATATCTTGGAATCGGTAAAAGAAGTTCAGAAAACAATGGATACGAATACCAATTAAAAACGCTCTGTGATTTATTGTTCATAATTAATTATGGATAGGTTTTTTGTTGGAATATTCCTTTTTTTGAAGAGACATTCCCTGCTTTTGTGGGGAATGTTTTTATTGATTGTTGGCTTGTGCGTATACTCCGTTTTTGATATTCGTTTTGTAGAGGATATTAGTAGCTTTTTGCCTCAAAACGAAAAGAACAAAAGGATAAATCATGCTTATCAACATCTTGGATTAGCTAATAAAATTGTTGTCAATATCAAAATGGCTGACGATACCGTTCCGCCTGACGAAATTGATAAAACACTTCTCTGTGATGCGGCTACTTATTTTGCAGAATTATTATCTCAAAATGATACTTCACACCATATTAAAAATTTACTCTATGAAATTAACCAACAACAAGTAGCCGCCCTGACCAACTTCCTAATTTGGAATATGCCTTATTTCCTTTCAGAAGACGATTACCGGAGAATGGATACGCTCCTGTCTAAGGAAAAGATAGAAGAGCAGTTACTCAAAAATAAACAGCTTTTGCTCTCTCCCATGGGTGGTTTTGTCCGCAATATACTCATGGCTGACCCTTTGCATTTCTCAAACGGGATTCTGCAAGGATTGAATATCTTCCAACCGGATAGTCAATACCGTATAGAAGACGGCTTTATTTTTAACAAGGACGCTACTGAAGCCCTTGTCAGTATTACTTCTGCGTATGCGGTGAGCGAAACGGCGCAAAATAAGTTATTGGTCAACAATATTTATCATGCTATCGAGCAAACAAAAGAACAATTCAATAACCAAATAGAAATCATTCCATTCGGCGCTGCTTTGGTTTCTATCTCCAATGCCGAACAAATAAAAAAAGACAGTTTCATTGCTATCGGATTGGCGTTGATATTTATACTTGCTTTATTGATTTATTTCTTCCGCAATGTGGAAAGTCTGGGGTTGATTGTGCTTGCCGTTCTTTTTGGGGCGTTGTTTTCGTTGGGCGTTATTGTTTTATTTAAGGATACCGTTTCTATTATTGCGTTGGGTATTGCTTCTATTATCATGGGTATTGCCATTAATTACCCCTTGCATTTTCTTGCTCACTACAGACAGGAATACGACAGGGAACAAACAATAAGAGAAATTATAACCCCGCTCCTTATTGGAAATATCACGACGGTGGGCGCTTTTTTAAGTTTGTTGTTTATCAGTTCAGACGCTATGAAGGATTTGGGCTTGTTTGCTTCCTTTTTGTTGCTGGGGACTATTTTGTTTGTGCTTATATTTATGCCTCACTTTTTACGGAAAAATCCTTTGCGCAATTACAGAAATGAACAGACATTGTTCTTTGGACGTTTGGCGAGGTTTGCTCCTGAAAAAAATAAATGGATAGTAAGTATTGTTTGTCTTCTGACGGTGGTTTTCTTTATTTTCAGTCTAAACACTTCCTTTGAATCCGACATGCACGCCATTAACTACATGACAAAGGAACAACGGGAACAGTTCAACAAACTGACAAAAGAGAATGCGATAAATCAAAAGACGATTTATTGTATTTCCGAAGGGAAAAATAGAGAAGACGCGCTTGCCAATTACGAACAGTGTATGCTTGCTATTGATTCTTTGTTTGCCGACAGACTTATTGTTCGAAAGAACGGTATTGGAATCTATTTGCCTTCGCAAAAAATGCAACGCGTCAAGATTCAACAATGGAATAACTTTTGGAAAAATAGACGCGCTTCTCTCATAGAAAACATAGATAAAGTTGCAACGCTACAAGGATATAAAGAAGATGCTTTTGACGTCTTTAAATCCATTTTGCAACACAACTACAAAGTGGAAGGGCAGGAGTATTTTTCCATTATCGAAAATAATCAGGCGGAAAACTATCTTTCCATCTCTCCCGAAAAGACTACCGTTTTTACTTTGCTGCAACTCGAACCGGAAAACCAATCCGTTGTAGAAGAAAAACTAAACGCAATTAATGACAATATCTTTGTCTTTGATAATGCTTCGTTGACAGAAAGAATGATTAATGCTCTGTCCGACGATTTCAACAATGTGTTCTATATTTGCGGACTTGTTGTTTTCTTCTTTCTTTTATTTTCTTTTGGGCGGATAGAATTAAGTTTACTGGCTTTTGTTCCTTTGACGGTGGCTTGGGTATGGATATTGGGCTTAATGGATATATTTGGGTTGAAGTTTAATATTGTCAATATCATTTTGGCTACCTTTATCTTTGGGCAGGGCGACGATTATACGATTTTTGTTACCGAAGGATTGTTGCACGAATATACTTATGGGAAGAAGATGCTTGCTTCTTTTAAAAATTCGATTATTCTTTCGGCTATCATTATGTTTTTGGGGATAGGGATGCTAATTTTTGCGAAGCATCCTGCCATGCGTTCTTTGGCGGAAGTTACCATTGTAGGGATGGTTTCGGTGGTGATGATGGCATATATTTTCCCGCCTTTGCTTTTCAACGCCATGACAAAGAAAAAAGGACGTCCGCGTATTATACCGGTTACTTTGTGGAATTTGTTTAAGTCTGTCATTTCTTTTGTTGTTTTTCTTGTCGGGTCTATTTTTTTAACGCTTATCGGCTTTGTTTTACTGACTTTGGGCGGGAATACCAAAAAGCACAAGTATCGGTATCATCAGGCGTTATGTTTTCTTTTCAAGTTTTTGGCTCAAGTGATGATTGAAGTACCTTTTAAGTTGGTAAACGAACACAACGAACGTTTCGATAAACCCGGAATTATTCTTGCCAATCATCAGTCGCAGTTTGATTTGCTTTATATCCTCATGATTTCTCCAAAGATTATCACCCTGACCAATCATTGGGTTTGGAAGTCGCCTTTTTATGGGTGGATTATTCGTTATGCTGATTATCTTCCGCTCTTAAACGGGATTGAGACGCATATCGATAAGTTGGAAAAACTGATTAATGATGGTTATTCTATTCTTATTTTCCCTGAGGGTACTCGTTCTGAGGATTGTTCGATTGGGCGTTTCAGGAAGGGGGCTTTTTATTTGGCAGATAAGCTAAATTTGGACATTATTCCGATTGTAACCCATGGAATCGGACATGTATTGTCCAAAAGAGAGTTTATTCTCCGCAAAGGGAAAATTCATCTTCAAATTGAAAAACGAATAACTCCCGACGACCCTATGCGGAAAGACAAGGATATTCTTTCTTTTTCAAAAGATATGAGGGCTTTCTACGCTCGAAAATATGCCGAACTTGTCTCCGAATTGGAAACGCCTTCCTATTTCAAAGATAAAGTATATCATAACTATATTTACAAAGGCGCTTCCGTTGAACGAAGAGCCAAGAAAAACCTCAAACGTTATAACAGTTATCAGGACGTTATTGCTCATTTGCCCGAACAGGGGCGTGTTTTGGTGATAAACTGCGGACAGGGCGAATTTCCTTTAATGGCTGCTTTGGTTAAGAAAAATCTTTCCATTACCGCCACCGACCATGATACGCATTTGTTGTCTATTGCCGAAAATTGCATGTCTATTCCGCACAATCTCTCTTACAAAAGACAGATTATGGATATTGACCAATACGATTTCTTTGTCTTATTCCACCCAACAGAGGGGCAAATCAAGAGAATCTACAATAGCAAAACCCCAAAACTGCTTATTAATAAGGAGCCTTTCGGGTTGGATATGATTTTTATAATCTCCAACCTGATAGATTTGATACAAGAAACTAAACATTATACTATATACAAAGTCAGATAAATGAAAAATAAGTACGATATTCTCATTGTCGGAAGCGGTCTTGGCGGATTAGTTTGCGGATATATTCTTTCAAAGAATGGGTACAAGGTGATTATTCTTGAAAAGAACCTTCAATTGGGTGGTTGCCTGCAAACCTTTACAAGAAGCGGGATAAAATTTGATACCGGTATGCACTATATTGGCAGTATGGAAGAGGGTCAAATTCTGCATCGTTTCTTTAAATATTTGAACCTGTTGAACGACGTTAAGATTAGCAAACTTGATGAATCGGGTTACGATGTAATTTCTATTGCTGGAGAAGAGTATCGGTTTGCCAATGGTTTTGACGGTTTTGTAGAGGAGTTAGCGAAGAAGTTCCCCGACAATAAAAAGGATATAGAGGAATACGTTAGGCGCATCAAAGAAATTGCGGACGCTTCTCCTTTGTATAATTTGCAGGCGATTGACCAACATGTTTTCATTGAGGCGGACTATATCAAGACGGGCGTCAATGAATTTATCGCTTCGATTACAAGCAATCGCAGATTACAGGGCGTTTTGGCGGGCAATCTTCCTTTATATGCCGGCGTAAAGGACAAAACGCCAACTTATATTCATGCGTTGATTAATAATTTTTATATTCAAAGCGCTTATCGCATTGTGGACGGAAGTAATACGATAGCTCATTCGTTGGCGAAGTCTATTCGTTCTTTTGGCGGGGAGATTTTCACACGGACGGAAGTTGAGCGTTTTATCTGCGACGACCATAAAATGACGTCTGTTTTACTTACCGATGGCGTTTCGATTAAGGCTGATTATTTCATTTCCAACATTCACCCGCAGGTAACGATGGAAAAGATTCAGTCTAAACTGATTCGCAAGGTATATCGCGAGCGTATTGAGAGTATGGAGAATACCATTTCCAATTTCACCCTCTTTATCAAGTTTAAGAAGGACAAGGTCAAGTATTTGAATTATAATTTCTATTACTACGACCATGAAAACGTCTGGTCGTTCAACGATTACGATATGAATACCTGGCCACAGAATTATGTCTACATGCACCAGTGTGCGAACGATAAAGCCGCTTATGCCGAAAGCGCCCAAATGATTGCCTATATGCGCTACGACGAAGTAAAACAATGGGAAAACACGAAGGTAGGCAGTAGAGGCGTTGAGTATGAGAATTTCAAGGCGGCGAAAATAGAGAAGATGCTCCATAAGCTCGAAGAATCTTTCCCTGCCATCAGAGAATCGATAGAGGCGGTTTATTCTTCCACTCCGCTTACCTACAGAGATTACACAGCGACAAAAGACGGTTCGATGTATGGTATCATTCGTAACAAGAACTTCCCCACGCAGACCCTCGTTTCCCAGCGAACGAAAATACCAAACCTATTTTTAACCGGTCAGAATATCAATTCCCACGGCATATTAGGCGTTACCATAGGCGCCATGATTACCTGCGCCGAGTTCTTAGGTATAAATACCATCATCAGGGAAATAGAAAAAAGTAAT
>JAISDH010000318.1 GCA_031264975.1 Bacteroidales bacterium | reverse complement strand
TTGCATATAGGCTTGCCCTGTGGTAAGAAGGGAGTCTTTTAGAGATTCTTCTCCTGTAAAATAATAAAAACTTTTCCTGTCGGAAGAATAAGTATAACTCCCGCTGGGGGAAATCCATCCGAATCCTTTGGGTATCTCATAATAAGCATATTGATGACAGTAAGGATTAAACATGTTTTTTCCCCATGTAAACAGGGAATCGGCATATCCCAATTGAGACAATAGGGTTTTTGGGACGTCTACATGAGAACCAATAATATCATATTGAACGCCTTTAAACTCGTCCTTGAGAACGTTTCCGTACCATAACATGGGAATCCGTTGATAATCCTTTTCATAATAAGAACGGTCGATGTGCGACGGATGACTGTGGTCGGCAACAAGTATAAATAATGTATTTTGATACCACGGCTGGTTTTTTACGCTGTCAAAATATTGCCCCAACCAGTAGTCTGTGTATTTAACGGCATTGAGGTATTTTATTTCGGCAGAATCCCATTTTAATGGTTCTACATTCTTTGGTTCATCGTATGGACTGTGAGAACTCAAGGTAAACAAGACCGTAAAAAAAGGTTCCTTCTGCTTTTTCAAACTTTTGAGATGATGCGCAAACATATATTGGTCGTGAATCCCTAATTTACCTCTGGGAATGGTTCTGTCTATATTACTTTCCTCAACAATTTCATCCAGATTGGCATGCAACAAAAACGCCCGTATATTTCCATAATCCAAGTTTCCCCCAAAATAAAAAGAAGTATGATACCCTTTTTCATGAAGCCTGTCCGCAAAACTCGGAAGACGCCCGTACTTGCTGTGATTATCTGTAATGTCATAATTCGGAATAGAAGGGAACCCGCTTAATATACTGCAAATAGCCTGCTGTGAACGATGTCCGTTTGCATAAAAATGAGAAAAAAATATCCCTTCCTTCGCCAGCGAACTGAAATGCGGCGTTATCTCATTATTTCCATTAAAAAATTCTATAACATCTGCCGTCCAACTTTCCAGCAAAAGAATGACAATATTAATATCTTTCTGCTTCAAGACGGAAATCGTACTGTCCTGTTCCGCTGCCTGTAACTGCTTTACCGTTTCTTCCGCTGTTGAATCGTCCATAAAATGGAAAAGATTATTATCTTTCAACGAACCAAAATCAATAACATTGAGAACGATATTCCAATGAGTATTTACCGCCGCATCATTCAAAATATCAACATGGGAAAAATATGCCGAACTCTGTGTAATAGGGATAGAATCAAGTCCGCCCCGCATGCCGGTAAAACATAAACTACAGGTAAGCAATAAACAAATGGGCGCCTTTAGATAAGCCTTCTTCTGGGGAGTGATAGAAGGTTTTATAACAAACCGACAATACGCCCAATAAAAAACAAGCGCCACCAAGGCAACCCCTATGATAAAGAAAATAATCTGAAAAGAGGTAGCCGTCTTGAAAATCTCATCCAAATGACGCAAATAAACCAGCGCCTTATAATTTAATTTACTGCGCCATTCCCCATATATTCCTATTTCGGCAAATGTAATCAAGGACGTAAATATCAATTCAATCATTACAAGGACACGAAGCAGAATAGTTGTAACCCTATGTTGCATACAAACCTGTATGACAAAAATAAAAAGAGAAATACTCATCAAATAACAGGCTGTCGCCATATCCAGCCGTAAAGCATGATAAAAGACCGAAAAAATGGACTTCAAAGGAATCCCCACAAGCAAGTCATTGTATACAACCAAAAATAACCCCCTCGTAAAGGCAAAAAACAATAACCAAAACAAAAATGATTTTATAACAGTTCCCCAATAATATTTCACTTCTCAATTACCAATTTATTCAACATACAAAAAAATATCCTCCAGCTAATATTTCTTATTAACAATAACCATTCCCTCATGCAGTCTTAACAACGAGGTAGAAAAGCAATTATTATTTTTTCATGGTTAATGGTTGATTGGGAAAAAGGCAGCAAGCAACAGGCAACAAGCAACAAGCAACAAGCAACAGGCAACAGGCAACACGCAGCAAGCAACAGGCAACAGGCAACAGTGTCACGTCCTAAAAAAACTATACACGCAAAAGAGGAAAAAATGTCAGAGAAAAAAGGAGAAAACATAGTAAAAGGAGAAAAAGTATGACAAAAAGGAAGAAAACCATAAATCGGTACAGTCTTTGCTTTAAAGAAAAAGTAGTGCAAGAAATATCGTCAGGCAGTAGTATCAGCGAAGTTCGTCGGCGTTATGGGATAAACGGAAACACGACAGTACAAGGCTGGATAAAACACTTTGGACGAGAAGAATTATTAAATAAAGTAGTCAGAATTGAAATGATAGGAGAAAAAGACAGATTAAAAGAGTTAGAATCAGAGGTAAAGAAATTAAAGATAGCCTTGGTAGAAAAAACGATAGCCTTAGATGCCATGGAAACATTGGTAAAAATAGCGAATAGACATTATAAGACAGATATAAAAAAAAATTTAGGACAGAAACAATAAAAGAAGAAAAAGAGATGAATGGACATTCAATAAAAGAGTTATGTAAAGTATTTAAATATAGTCGAGATGGTTATTATAAGTCAACAAAAATGACAGAAAAAGAGAATTTAAGCCGAGCTATATTATTAAATGAAGTCTTGTTGATACGCAGAGAACATCCTCGTATGGGAGGGAAAAAGATATATTATCTTTTAAAGGATTTATCCAAAGAATTGCATATAGGCAGGGATAAATTTTTCACACTGCTAAGAGAAGAGGGTTTATTGGTAGAACCAAAAAAGAGTTATGTAAAAACGACGAACTCTTATCATCGATTTCGAGTGTACAAGAATGAGTTATCGAAAAAAAAGATAAATTCACCCAACCAGGCATGGGCAAGCGACATAACGTATATAAGTACAACATCCGGTTTTATGTATCTCTTTTTACTTACCGATATGTACTCACGAAAAATAGTAGGTTGGGATTTATCTGAAAATTTATCATTGGAAGGTGGACTAAAAGCATTAAAACAAGCATTAAAACAATGTAAAAACGCGGAAGGAGTAATTCATCATTCCGACCGAGGGATACAATATTGTAGTAATATATATACATCAGTTTTATTGAAAAACAAAATGCAAATAAGTATGACAGAAGAAAATCATTGTTATGAAAATGCGATGGCAGAGCGAGTAAATGGAATATTAAAAAACGAATATCTATTAGATACAAGATTTAAAGATAAATCTATAGCCATCAAGACATGTGCAGAAGCTATCATGTTATATAACAAGAAACGTCCGCATTGGTCATTAGGATTAAAAACACCTGAAGAAGTACATCAAATAGTAGCTTAAATAACAAATACAGAAAATAAAAAAATGAATAGAATTTTAATTTTAATTAATCAGAAAATTGATTATACAAAATGTATAGCTATTTCAGGACATGACACTTGTTCCTTGTACCTTGTTCCTTGTTCCATGTTCCTTATAAGTATGCAGATGACACAGATTAACGCAAATAAAAAAAGAGCGAAAGAAACGCGAGGGACGAAAAGGATGAAAGTGACAAGCAAAAACTTGTCTAATTGTCCGATCGTCCACTCGTCCACCAAAAAAGTAATTAATTAATTTTCAAATATAATAAATATTATCAGCAATGAAAAAATTCATTAGTTTAGCAGTGGGAATGCTGATGACGATATCAGCCATTTATTCCCAATCAGTAACATTCCCTGAGAACTTCGACGGGAATACGGTTTCTTACACATCTATTCCTGCTTTGGCATGGAAAGTAGATACCTATTATGTCAGTCCGCCCAATGCTTACTTGGGATTGGTTCCTCATTCGCAAGGGCAGGAGGTCATATTAGAAAGTGGCGTTTATAACTTTACAGGTTATTTGAATGTTTATTTACATTTCAAACACATTTGTAAAGTATCTCCGCTGGACACAATTCGGTTGGAGTACAGAATTTCGGGTCAGAACTGGCAAATTGTTCCGGTAGAGGCATATCAGGGGGAAGCTCTTTCGTATGCTTCGCAGGGATTCAGTTCTGCATCTTATCCGCAATGGAAGGCGGAAGACAGTACGGCTTTGCCCGAACAGTCTTGGTGGAAAGAAGAGACTTTCGACCTTGGTTTTTATGTTGGGGCAGAAGCAAACGTTCAGTTTCGTTTTATTATCAAAAAAGGAAACAAAGCTGGAACGGATATTTCATACGGTTGGCTTTTGGATGATATAGAATTTATCGGCTCAAAGGTAGAATTGAAAAATCCTTTGGTGGAATTGCAACAATCTTCTCCATCCGGAGATATGTACGGTACAGGTCCTTTTTCTGTTCAGGTAAAAGTGGAATCAAAGACTTCGGCGCCCATTGCAGGGGCAAAGTTATATTATACGAGTACGCTTAACGCCGTTGTAACGCAAGATACCCTGACAATGGATTCTATCACCGGAACTTCATTATGGACGGTTACCTTACCCCTGTTTAAATTGGAAACAGAGGTTACTTATTATGTTATTGGAATGGACGCCCTGGGCAACATGTCAATGGCGGCAGACACTTTCACTATTGAAACAAATCCCAATCTGACATACGAAGCCGTTTCGGCAAATTTAGATGAGTTCATTTCCCCTGTAGTATCGCAAGTTGCCGGAGGGGCAAGCATACCGGTTACCGTCGTGCTTCACAATAAGGGGCTGAACGATTTAACAACGGCAACCATTCACTGGTCGGTAAATGGTCAAGAGCAAAATCCTCCTTTCTCATATACCGGCGCTTTACCGTGGGAATTTACAACGCAGCTGAATTTGGGCAATTATACATCCGGTTCAGGAGATTTTGATACAATAAAAGTATGGGTCAGTCAACCTAATGGAGTAGCAAATGCAACAAATGCGAACGATACAATCATTATTGTCGCTTATGGCTGTGCGGGGACAATGGGAGGAGCTTATGATTTTGGTACCGGCGGTACTTTCACAAATTGGAACGAGTTTAAAACTACCATACAAAACTGCGCTCCGGCAAGCGATATTACGCTGGAATTTATATCCAACTATACGCAAGCCCTTGATTTGACTAATATTTCCAATCTTATGAACGGGCATACGCTTACGTTGACTTCAAAAAGCGGCGATGCAAGCACGACTACCATACAGGTTGCCGGAACCGCCATCACGCTTAACAACAGCAATAATATTGTTATAAAAGCCCTGACTATAAACGTAAGTTCGGGGACTTCCAACAGATATGGAATCAATTTTACCGGCGCATGCAGTAATGTTGTCGTTCGGGACTGTCGTATATTAGCCAGCGCTTCGGCAACAGCCACTACCGTAGTTCCCATTAACAAAACCTCTACGGCTTTGGTGCATAACATCTCTTTTATTCATAACGAGATAGAAGGAGGAGGTAGAGGAATAAATTTTGACGGTGGTACAAATATTTCTTATGGTACAAACATCGTTATTGACAGCAACAGCATTATCAACGCAGCCTCTGCAGGTATCTATTTCCGCTATGCCAACAGTAACAGTATGTCCTTTAATACGATTAAGAGCAGAAGTACTGTTTCAGCAGTATGGTCGGGAATAGAAATCTATCAGGCAAACGTTAATAATATTAATTGTAACCGCATCTTTTCGCCCGGCACCAAAACGTATGCAGTGAGAGGTTTGTTTTTATATAGCCTTAACTGGAACTATACGCAGGACACTGCCTTAATAAGCAATAATGAAATCAGCCTGTTTGCCAATGGTAACAGTGGTTCGTATGCAGCCGGAATATATTTTGAATCGTGTGCTGCAAAGGTTTTCTACAATTCTATTCACTATGCCGGAACCCGTACCACCAATTATGGAATCTATTCTCTAAGTTTGGCAAACATTTTGAATATTCGATACAACAATATTGTTCTGCCAAGCAGCAATTCCGCTCCAATTTATTTGACAGGGAGCAGGATTTCCGAAACATGGGATATTGATTACAATAACTTTCAAGCGCCGACTTATGTAGGTTATGCCCTCAATAAAAATATATCATCCACAGCGGAATGGCAATCGATTATTACAACGGATAAAAACACGTTACGAATAGCTCCTGTTTACTCCCCCGGCGTTACGCAAAGTTTGGAGCAGGCAAATTATGCAGGATTCGTTGCCCCTGTTCACCCGGAAGTATTGACCGACATTGACGGCAACAGTCGAGGCTCGCTTACGAACATGGGTTGCTATCATGGCGCTTTGTCAAACACAGACGCTATGTTGTCAGACCTTACGGGTTGGAAAACCAGCGTTTTGATTGGGCAGCAGGATTCATTGAAAGCAGTTATTTGGAATATCGGTTCTACGGCTTTGGACAGCATTGTTTTTCAATGTTCGGTTGGCGGCGTTTCGCAAACTCGTCTGTGGGTTGGGAGTATTCCTTCAGGCGCGATAGATACTATCACTTTGTGCAATATGAATTATACCTCCGCCGGTCAATATCCCATTGAGGTATATATAGACAACCTCGGAGATATGGTAGATAATAACAAGGCAAACGATACCTTGCGCGTAAGCAGTTATGTTTGTCAAGGCAGCCTTAGCGGAACAAAAACCATTGGAGCAGGTGTGGGTAATGATTTTGCGACCATTGGAGACGCCATCTATGAACTCACCCAGTGCGGAGCAAGCAATGACGTTATTTTCTCCATAGAAGCAGGTGCATATCCGGAGAATATCAATTTGACGGATATTTCCAACTACACAAACGGTTACACGCTAACGCTTACCTCGCAATCAAATACTGTTGGCGGCGATGTTACTGTTTCTCCCGCTTCCGGCAATGGAATAACGTTGAACAACAGCAATCGTATCGTTCTTAAAAATTTGACGATAAACGTTAGTTCGGATGAAAGGCATGGAATTATTTTTACAAGCGGATGTACAAATGTTGTGATTCGGGACTGCCGTATCATTGCCACTCAAACGGCAACGTCCGCTACTGCAGTTACTATTTTCAAAGCAAGCGGAACAGGCGTTGTTGACAGTCTCTTTATTCTCCATAATGAATTGGATGGAGGGTATGCCGAGATTATGTTTGACGGCGGAGTATCGGCAGATTATGGAGACTGTATAAATGTAGACAGTAATACTTGCACCAATGCACGTTATGCCGGTATTAATATTAACTATTCAAATATCAACAGCTTTTCCGGCAATACCATATTAAGCCGACCAACGCCTGTTGCCTCATGGACAGGCATATCCTTAGGCAATTCCAATGGAGATGTGGTTGGTAACCGCATTCGTATGTCTCAACACAATTATTCCGGAAGGATGATAGGTATAAATCTGGCAACTCATCAGATAAACTACGCTACAAATAAAGCATTGATTGCAAATAATGAAATTATACTGGTTGGCAACGACGCCAATACCAATGCTGTAACTACGGGCATCATTCTTAATCGGGTAAATGCAAAAATCCTTCATAATTCGATATTTATTTCAGGAGGCGACAACACGAAGACTCCCTGTGGATTATCTTTTAGCTCCGGATATTCGGTAGCGATGGAAATAAAATACAATAATATTGTTCTCTCCAATCCCAACGGTCTTCCGATTATGGTTGGTAACGCAGACCGTGTGACGGTTTGTGATATTGATTACAACAACCTCTATGCGCCAAATTATGTATGGGGATTTGATTATGACGGTAACAAATATTCAACCATAGAAAGTTATCGGGAAATAGCTCCCAGCGATAGAAATTCATTTAGACTTCCGGTTATCTTTCCCAATGCCCAAGACCTGAAGCAAAACGACTATACAGGTTTTAGTATGCCAACCTCTGCCGACGTTCCTGCCGACATAGACGGGGAAAATCGTTCAACAACAACCCATATCGGATGTTATCACGGTGCATTCCCGAATGCAGACGCAGAAATGAGAGCCTTTTTCGATTTGAAACAGGGCGGCGTCTTTGGGCAACAGCACTCTGTCAACGTTATTGTTTTTAATGGAGGCGCAGTAACTTTAGATACGATGGTTTTCCATTTGGCAATAAATAATAATACGCCAACCTCCTATACATGGACAGGCAATCTTCCCTTCGGAATGCTGGACACGATTACCATAGGAACAGTTAATTATACGACTGCCGGAGATATGAACATTAAGGCGTATATCGCCAACCTGGGAACCTTGAAGACAGACGATAATGTAAGCAATGATACGCTACAAGCGAATATATACATTTGCGCAACGCCAATGGTTGGAACAAAAATTATTGGCAGCAGTGGCAGCCGGGATTTTGCTACCATTGAAGACGCCTTATCACAACTTGTTACCTGCGGCGCAAACGGAGACGTTATCTTTGCTTTTGAACCGGGTATCTATCCGGCAGACATTGATTTGTCGGGTATTTCTTCCTGTCTGAACGGTCATACATTAACGATAACTTCGCAAAACGGTATTGCGTCGGAAGTTACCATTACAAAGGCGTCCGGTAACGGAATCGGTTTTATCTTGAAAAACAGTCAGAATATTATCATTCGCGACCTGACGATTGACCTTCATCTTCTCACTTCCAACGCGTTTGGAATCAATTTTCAAGGAGCCTGCTCAAATATAACCATTCGGGGTTGTCACATATTATCCGACCCGACAGCTATTAATCAGTTAGCAATACCCATTTATAAAGAAAATGCAACAGGCAGGGCAGATAATATATCCATCGTTGATAATGTAATTGAAGGAGGCGGATATGGAATTTATTTCTATGCCGGAAGCAATTCTACCAACTATGGCGTCAATATCAGGATTGACAGCAATACCATTAAAGATGCGCACCCGTCGGCTATTCTGATTAGATATACGGATTTCAAGAGCATATTTGCCAATACATTCATTAGTCGGGCAACCCAAACTTCTGCATGGCTTGGCTTGGATTTGGATAACTGCAATGGCGATATTATTGGTAATCGTTTCGACGTACCCGGCAACAGCGTTTCTTTTGGGATTAAAGGGATGTCGTTAATGTCGCACAATGCCCTTGTCCCGAATGCAGCTTTGATATGCAATAATGAATTGTTACTGGGAAGCACTAAGGGACCTAATATGTGGGGAGAGATAGAAAGTTACGGTATACTTTTTGCCGGAGCCAATAATGCAAAAGTGATGTACAATTCTATTTATTTTGCCGGCAATGTAGCCAATCATGGATTCCGCTTATATTCCGGTACCTACAATCAGTTAGAAATTAAGTATAACAATGTTGTTATGGCAGGCAATGCCGCTTATCCTTTCTACTCTGAAAGCGCCAACATCAATGTGAGAGATATTGATTATAATAATTTCTACGCTCCGCAATATGTTGCCTCTACAAACTACGGAAGCAACAACATAGCAAGTATAGCTGCATGGCAAACGGCTGTTTCTACAGATAAAAACTCAGTACGTGTTTTGCCTGTTTTTGTGGATGGTACAACTCCAACTGCTTCTCTCAAAATCCAAAATAAGGATTCGCTGCAATGTCCTTTGTCTTCTTCTGTGGTGGATGATATTGAAGGAAAACAACGTTATGCCGTTACGCAAATGGGCGCTTATACTTCCGCGCCGCAATCTCTGGACATGGCTCTCTGGAAGATTACCAATACAAATGCCATGTCGGGTTATTTGTTTGATGTCGAAGTAGAGGCTGCCAATCTTGGCTTGACGGACATTGATACGGCTTTGCTCAAATGGAGTATCAATGGAAACTATCAGGGCAGTTTGCTATGGGAAGCAAGTCCGAAAATGGCTTCA